>DASWLF010000496.1:0-11453 GCA_036396255.1 Desulfobaccales bacterium | reverse complement strand
CAAATTGCCGATTTTTGGGTGGGGGACGGGGGTCTGGTGATGATCGCCGGGCCCTGCGTCATCGAGTCCGAGTCCGCCACCCTTATGATCGCCCGGGCCCTCAAAGAGATTGCCGGGGAGCTTTCATTACCCCTCATCTTTAAAGCTTCCTACGACAAAGCCAACCGCACTTCCCTAACTTCTTACCGGGGCCCCGGCCTCACGCCGGGGTTGGAGATTCTGGCCCGGGTGCAGGCCGAGGTGGGGCTGCCGGTGCTCTCCGACGTGCACCGGGTCTCGGAAGTGGCCCCCGCCGCCCGGGTTCTGGACGTCTTACAGATCCCGGCCTTCTTAAGCCGCCAGACGGACCTGGTGCTGGCCGCCGCCGCCACCGGCAAGGTGGTGAATCTGAAGAAGGGTCAATTCCTGGCCCCCTGGGACATGCAGTCCGTGGTGGACAAGGCCCGGTCCACCGGTAATGACAGGATCCTGCTCACCGAACGGGGCACCATGTTCGGCTACAACAACCTGGTGGTGGATTTCCGGAGCCTGCCCCTCTTGAAAGAGCTGGGCTGCCCGGTGGTCCTGGATGTCACCCACAGCGTGCAGCTGCCCGGCGGCCAGGGAACCTGCTCCGGCGGGCAGCGCCAGTTCATCCCCCATCTCGCCCGGGCCGGGGTGGCGGTGGGGGTGGACGCCCTGTTCATGGAGGTCCATCCCGACCCGGAGCAGGCCCGGTGCGACGGCCCCAACTCGCTGCCCCTAACCGACATCCTCCCCTTGTGGCGCGAGCTCAAGGCCCTGCACCGGTTTCTCCGGGGCTTGTAGGGGCGGACCCATGTGTCCGCCCTTTCTTTTAGGGCGCACCCGCGGGTGCGCCCCTACAGTTTAATCATGGGGGAAAATCTGACCAATCACGACTACCCCACCGAGGTTTGGGAACGGGCCCAGTTCATCCGCCTGCTGCTCCTGGACGTGGACGGGGTCCTCACCGACGGCCGCCTCTATTTCGACGCCAAGGGCGAGGCCCTCAAGGTCTTCCACGTGCGGGACGGCCACGGCATCAAGATGGCCCAGCAGGCCGGCATCGAGGTGGCCATGCTCTCCGGCCGCCGGTCCGACGCGGCTTTTCACCGGGCCAAGGAACTGGGGGTCAACCGGTTCTACGAGGGGCTGCGGGACAAGGTGGCGGTTCTGGAGGAACTCCTGGCCGCCCTGCACCTGGACCCCCGGCAAGTGGCCATGGTGGCCGACGAGTTGGTGGATCTGCCGGTCATGACCCGGGTGGGGCTGGCGGTGGCGGTGGCCGATGCGGTGCCCGAAGTTAAAGCCGCGGCCCACTGGGTCACCCCTCTGCCCGGGGGCCGGGGGGCGGTGCGGCAGGTCTGCGACCTGCTCCTTCAGGCCCAGGGCCAGTGGGACCGGATCACCGCCGTCTGGCTGGAGCCCGGCGACTGAGAATAGCGGTCAGCGGTCAGCTTTCAGCAAAGAGCAAAGATTTGCCAAGGTGACCAAATGTAGGGTGGGCACCGCCCACCACCCCTTTTTTCAGGAGCAGATGTAGGGCGCGTCTTACGCGCCCCTTGCACTTTAGGGCGAAGCAGAGCTTCGCCACCAATTTGCCTTCCCGGGCAGTTGAACATGAGCCTTCGGCTCACCCAATAATAACGAAAAGTTATTAGGGGCACGGCTCGCCGTGCCCCTACGAATAGCGCATATTTTGATGTAGGGGCACAGCGTGCTGTGCCCCGGTCATTATGCCGAACTTTTCAGGGCAGGAGCTTGGGAACGAGTAATGAAAGATGGGTGGCACAGGCTTTCCAGCCTGGGCCCAACAGACTGGAGATGGCGGGCAGTGCCCGCCCTACATGATGAACCGCCGAGGGCGGCGGTTCTACATTTTCTGTCCCCTGACCCCTAACCCCTGACCCCTGACCCCTGACCCCCGGCAATAAATTCCTGTCCTCCGGCCCTGGAAGGCCGCCCCCAAACCAGAATAACCTTTACAGTCCCCCCCGAGGCTAATATAATCAGAAAAAATTGGCGAATTTGGCATGAAAAAAATATTTGCAGCCGGGGCGCCGGCCTCCAGAAAGTGGAAGTGGTTGCTGGGCCTGGGCCTGGTAGTTTTGGCAGTGGGCTTCTGGGGCATCTGGGGCCGCCGGCCGCCGCCGCCCCCCACCCCCCAGCCCCCGGCCGCGGCCAAGTCCCGCATGGAGGGGCTCTCCCTCACCGAGATCCAGGAAGGCGACCGGCGCTGGGTCCTCTCCGCCCAGAAGGCGGATTTCCGCCAGGAGCAGTTGGAGGTCAGCATCACCGGCGTGGGGGTGGAGTTCTTCGGGCCCGGGGAACATATCCGGGTTAAGGCGGACGAAGGCCTGTTCCACACCAAGACCCGGGTTTTGACCCTGAAGGGTCAGGTGGAGATGCAGCGGGGCGAGTTGCTCATCAAGACCGGTCTCGCCATCTATCAACCCAATGAGCGGTTCTTGCTGGCGCCGGAGGAGGTGGTGCTCACCGAACCCAACCTCAAGGTCCGGGGGAAGGGGCTCAAGGTGGAGCTGGCCCACAAGAGACTGGTGCTGGCCCAGCACCAACTCACCGAAATCAAGCCAAAAACAGATTGGGGATTGAAACCTTGAAGAAGTCCCGGTGGTTAGTATTCTTCCTGCTGCTGGCCCTGCTGGCGTCCAGTGCGCCGGCCACCGGCGCACCGGCGGCCCCTGGCGCCGCCCCCGGCAAAAAAGCACCCCAGGGCGAATTTCCCTTGCGGATCACCGCCGCCCGCCTGGAAGCCTCCCAGAATGAGGGGCTCATCGTCTTTGCCGGCAAGGTGAAGGCCGATTACGGCGATTCCACCCTGTATGCCGACCAGCTCCGGGTCTACTTCAAGCCCAAGGCCTCCGCCCCCCAAGGCAAGGCCGCGGCCCCGCCTGCCGGGGAAGAGAACCAGGGGCCCCTGGGCGACCTGGGGGGAGAGAAGATCGACCGCATCGTGGCCAAAGGATCGGTGCGCTTCGTCCAGGAAGACCGGGTGGCCACCGGGGAGGAAGCCGTCTATTATAAAGACCGGGATGAAGTGGTGCTCCGGGGCAACCCCCAGTTGTGGCGGGCCGAGAACACCCTGAAAGGGGAGCGCATCATCTTCAACCTCAAGACCAACAAGGTCCTGGTGGAGTCCTCCGCCCAGAAACGGGTGGAGGCTTTCCTCTATTCCCAGACCACCTCCGGGGGCAAGGAAGGCAAAGGTATGCTCCCCACGGGGCCCAAGGCCCGGAAAGACCGCCAGCGGTAGGATATGCACCGGCTCCTCCTCCAGTCCCTGACCAAGAGTTACAACGGCCGCAAGGTGGTGGACGCGGTGTCATTGGAGGTGCAGAGCGGCGAAGTGGTGGGCTTGCTGGGCCCCAACGGCGCCGGCAAGACCAGCACCTTTTACATGGTCCTGGGCCTGCTGCAACCCGACGGCGGCAAAATCTTTCTGGACGACGAGGACATCTCCACCCTGCCCATTTACCGCCGGGCCCGCCTGGGCTTGCAGTATCTGCCCCAGGAGCCCTCGGTCTTCCGGAAACTGACGGTGGCGGAGAACATCTTGGCCATCCTGGAAACCCTGGAGCCGGACCGGCAAGTCCGCCAGGAGCGCCTGGAGAAGCTGCTGGCCGAGCTCAGGCTCACTCACCTGGCCCACCAGAAGGCCTCGGCCCTGTCCGGCGGCGAGCGGCGCCGGGTGGAGATCACCCGGGCCCTGGTCACCGCGCCCCATTTCATCATCCTGGACGAGCCCTTTGCCGGCATCGACCCCCTGGCGGTGACGGATATTCAAAACATTATCAGGCACTTGAAAAATCGGGGCCTGGGAGTCCTGGTCTCCGACCACAATGTCCGGGAGGCCCTGGGAGTGTGCGACCGGGCCTATATCCTCAACGAAGGCGTGATCCTGGAGGAAGGCCCCCCGGATCAATTGGTCCGCAGCGAATTGGCCAAAAGAATTTACTTGGGAGAGACCTTTAAGTTATAATCAAGGCGAGAGGCGGAGATTCCGCCCCTATGGGAAGAAATTTTAAGGTAGGCAGATGGCCTTAGAGATCAGGCAAAGCTTAAAGTTAACCCAAACCCTCATCATGACCCAGAAGTTGCAGCAAGCCATCAAGCTGCTGCAACTCTCCCGTCTGGAGCTGGTGGGTGAGATTCAGCAAGTCCTGGAGACCAACCCGGTCCTGGAAGAAGAGCAGTTTGACGAGCCGGAGACCGGCGACCGCGACGCCGCGTCTCCGGAGTTCTCCGCCAACGGCGAGGCGGCGCCGGAAGCGGAGGCGGCGGACGGCGATTCCAAGTCCGCCGTGGAAGAGTGGGACTGGGATAGTTTCCTGAAAGACCGCCTCATGCCTCCCCCCATGGGTGAATACGAGGAACGGGAGGCCCTGCCTTTTGAAAACCTCAATGCCCAGAAAACTACCCTGAAGTCCCACCTCATGTGGCAGCTGCGCATGGCCGAGCTGGACGAAACCGAGGACGGCATCGGCATCCTGATCATCGGCAACCTGGATAAAGACGGTTATCTCCGGGCCACGGTGGAGGAGATCGCCGCGGAGATGGGCACGGACGTGGCCCACGTGGAGAAGGTCCTGGGGGTCATCCAGGGCTTTGACCCGCCGGGGGTGGCGGCCCGGAGCCTCAAGGAATGCCTGCAGCTGCAGCTCAAGATCCTGGAGACTCAGGACCCGGTGGTCTGGGCCATTGTGGAGCACCACCTGCAAACCCTGGGCAATAAGAATTACCAGGCCATCGCCCGGGACTTGAAGGTGCCCCTGGAGAAGGTGATCCGGGCCAGCGAGGTCATTTTTCAACTGGAGCCCAAACCCGGCCGGAGTTTTGACAGCGAGGACACGGACTATATCAACCCCGACGTCCACGTGGAAAAGGTGGGCAACGACTACGTCATCCGCCTGAACGAAGACGGCCTGCCCAAGCTGCGGGTCAACACGTATTACCTGGAGGCCATGCGGGGCCCCGATAAGCTCCCCGATGGCGTCAAGAGCTACATCCAGAAACACCTGGACAACGCCCTCTGGTTCATCCGCAGCATTCTCCAGCGCCAGAAAACCCTGTACCGAGTCACCGAGAGCATCGTCCGCTTCCAGCGGGAGTTTCTGGATTACGGGCTGTCCCACCTGAAACCTCTAACCCTGCGGCAGGTGGCGGAGGATGTGGAGATGCACGAATCCACCATCAGCCGGGTAACCACCAGCAAATACGTAGACACCCCCCAGGGGGTGTTTGACCTGAAATTCTTTTTCAACAGCGGCATCAATATGTTCATGGGGGAACAGATCGCCTCGGAAAGCGTCAAGGAAAAGATTCGCCAGATCGTGCAGTCCGAGAACCCGGAGAATCCCTTGAGCGACCAGGAGATCGCCGATATGCTGCGCCGCCAGGACGTGCTCATCGCCCGCCGCACCGTGGCCAAATACCGGGGGATGCTGGGGGTGCTCTCTTCCAGCAAACGGAAAAAACCGGGATACCGGCGCAAGAGCCTGCCGGACATCCACGCCTCTTGAATTCCCGGCGGCTCTAAGAGACCGCCGCATGGGAGGAAGTCATGCAGATTGCCGTGACCTTCAGACACATTGAACCGTCTGAGGCGCTGAAAAGTTATGTCACCGACCGTTTGAATAAGTTTAAACGGTATCTGGACGGGCCGGTGGAGGCTCACGTGGTGTTGAGCCTGGAGAAATTTCGCCACCTGGCCGATGTCATTATCGACAGTAATGGCCGGATCATCAAAGGGAAAGAAGAAAACGCCGACATGTACGCCGCCATCGATCTGGTGATGGACAAGATCGATATGCAGCTGAAGAAATTACGGGACAAGCTGAGAGACGTCAAAGGCGACCGGAGCAGGTCGGCGGCGCTCATGACCGCAGCCGCAGAAGGCCCGGCCCGGCCCCTGCTCCGCCGCAAGCGGGCGGAGGTGCCGGCTCTGCTGCTTAGCGACGCCATGGAAATGATGCAAACAGGCAACAACGACCTCCTGGTCTTTACCAACGTCGCCAGCGGCGGCCTGAATATCCTCTATAAACGGCAGGACGGCAACTTCGTCCTGGTGGAACCTGACCTGGGATGACTTATCTATAAAAGACATGAAAATCATTGACCTTTTAGCCCTCAATTGCATTTTGCCCCACATGCAGGCCGCCAATAAAAAAGGGGCGTTGGAAGAGCTGGCTAAAACCCTGGTGCCGGGTGCCGATGGGCTGGAACTGTCCAAGGTGATGGAGGTTCTGCTGGACCGGGAGCGCCTGGGCAGCACCGGCATCGGGGATAACATCGCCATCCCCCACGGCAAGCTGCCCCAGCTCTCTCAATTGGTGCTGTCCTTCGGCCGCAGCCTCCAGGGGGTGGACTTCGACTCCATGGACGGCAAACCGTCCCACCTCTTTTTCATGCTGCTGGCCCCGGTCAATTCCGCCGGTCTGCACCTCAAGGCCCTGGCCAAGATCTCCCGCATGCTCATGAGCCAGGCCTTCCGGGACAACTTGATGAAAGCCGAGGGGGCCCAGGAGATTTACCGTCTGATCACCGAAAGAGACGCAGAATTTTAGGAAAGAAGGCCTCAAGTTTTTTGCCCTTGCCGCCGTTTTTCCCAGCGGCGACCATGGGGATCTAAATTCAGGAGATGGCCCAGAGACCAGTGGCGCGGCAGCAGCCTGACCAAACCCCGCAAACACCCTTCCCCGTCCTGATCATCACCGGACTTTCCGGTTCGGGAAAGAGCACCGTGCTGCGAGCCCTGGAAGACGTGGGGTACTTCTGCGTCGACAACCTGCCCCTGGGCCTGCTGCCCCAGTTCTTGCAAATGCAAACCGCCTCCCACCAGCCCGGCCGCAAGATCGCCCTGGTGATGGACGTGCGGACCCAGGGCTTCTTGCAGGATTACCAGCAGGTCTTTCGCCACCTGGAGCGGCAGGGGTACCAACTGCACCTCATCTTCCTGGAGGCCGCCCAAGAGGCCCTGATCCGGCGCTTCAGCCAGACCCGGCGCCAGCACCCCCTGGCCGACCAGGAGTCCATCTCCCGGGCCTTGCAGGAGGAGCGCAACTCCCTGGCGGGCCTGCGCCGCCTGGCCCACCGCATCATCGACAGCTCCGGTTACAACCCCCATCAACTCCGGGAGTTGATCAAATCGGAGTATTCCGACCTCACCCCCCGGGAGCGCATGTGGCTCCATCTCATATCCTTCGCCTACAAGAACGGCATCCCGCCGGAAGCCGACGTGGTGCTGGATGTGCGCTTTCTGCCCAACCCCTATTTTGAGGAAGGGTTGACCTCCCTCACCGGAGCCGACCCCCAGGTGCGGGATTACCTCTTGAGCCAGGCCGAAACCCAGGATTTTCTGGACCACCTCTTCAGATTCATCGACTTCCTGCTGCCCCTGTACCAGAAAGAAGGGAAGTCCCAACTCACCATGGCGTTGGGCTGCACCGGCGGGCAGCACCGTTCGGTGGTCATCGCCAACGTCTTGGGGGAGCACCTGGCCCAAGGCAACTTACCCTACACCCTCAGCCATCGCGATGTGTCGAGGGCCCCAGGAGATTAATCTATGATCGGGATTTTGATCGTCACCCACAAAGAACTGGCCGAGGCCCTGATGGGCATCTATGAACTGATTCTGGGGCCTCGGGAAGCAATCTCCGCAGTTTGCCTCGATCCCAACGCCTCGCCGGAAGTGTCCCGGGACCAGATCCGCCACAGCCTGGCCCAGGTGAATAACGGCAACGGCGTCATCATCCTCACCGATATGCTGGGGGGCACCCCCTCCAACCTCACCTTGCCCTTTCTGCAAGAGGGCAAAGTGGAGGTCATCACCGGCGTCAACCTGCCCATGCTCATGAAGCTGTCCCAAATCCGGGAGCAACCAGACCTGCGGGAGGCGGCCCTGGCCCTGAAGCAATCCGGTCAACAAGGGATTACCGTGGCCAGCGAAGTGCTCCACAAAAAGAAAAAATGACCCGGAACCTCATCATCCGCCGGGCCGGCCTGGCGGATGTGAAGGCCATCTGGGCCATCGAAAAAATCTCCTTCCCCAGCCCCTGGCCCCGCTGGTCTTTTCTGGCGGAGCTGAGCCATCCCTTGAGCCGCACCCTGGTGGCCGGCCCCTCACCTCCCGACCCCTGGAAAGTTTGGGGTTATATGGTCTTCTGGGTGGTGGCCGACGAAATGCACATCCTCAACCTGGCGGTGTCCCCCGGGCAGCGGCGCCGGGGCATCGCCCGGCGGCTGCTCACCGAGGGCCTGAATCAGGCCCGGACCCTGGGAGCCGGGGTGGCCTGGCTGGAAGTGCGGCCCTCCAACTCCCCGGCCCTGAACCTGTATGCCTCCCTGGGCTTTCAGGAAGTGGGCCGGCGGCCCCGCTACTACGACGACACCCAGGAAGACGCCATCCTGCTGGCGCGGTATTGGGAGGGGAAGGAGGAAGAGTAGAAGAGTAGATGTGGGGGAGTGCCAGGGGCCGACGGCCCCTGCCCTCCCCCACACCCCCTCCCAACCCTTTAATACAGTTTTCTGTTTTCGGTTTTCGGTTTTCGGTTAAAGTAAATATGAATTATCAATCATTTATAGAATAAGTCGGTTGCATTTGAAACGGAAAGCGGTATAAGGGGCCAGGAAAGTCGGGCCGCCGGCCCGCCTTTTCTGGCCAAACAAAACTTAAAACTTAAGGGATTGGGGGTGGGGGTAAGGGCTACTTACGAAAAACCCTTAGCCCCCTCCCCCAAAATCACTATTCCTTAAAATACTAACTGCCTGCGGGCGCAATGAATTGCGCCCCTACATCCCCAAAAAACAGGGGCGGGTTCAAAACCCGCCCCTACCATTTTCGCCTTTTTCCCTTTTCGCCTTTTCGCCTTTTGACCCTTTAACTTAAGCCGTGGTGCATTGGGAGCAGCCGCCCGGGTGGACGGCGCCGGTGGCGGTGGTCAAGGTTTTATTAAGGTACTTCTCCACCAGGGTCTCCGGGGCCTCTGGCGGGGCGCCGGCCACGACTTCCATGCCTTTTCGGGTGAGCAGGGCCTGGGCCTTTTCCCCCAGGGACCCGGCGATGACGTGGGTCACCCCCTGCTCTTCCAGCCATTCCGGGATGCCGCCGGACTCGTGGGGCGGCCTGGGCAGCAGTTCCTTGGCCCCCACGGTCCCGTCTTTCACCTTAATGATGGCGAACTGCGCCGCCTGTCCGAATTTATCCGAGAGTTTGCCGTCGTCCACCGGGATGGCGAACGTCAGCACCCCCGGCTCCCGGGTGGAAACCGGCGTCAGGGGCAGGGTCTTAACCAGGTAATCCACGATGGGCCGCAGGGCCTGGAAGAAGGGGCTGTCGGCTTCCTGCACCTCTATGAGTTGGCCCTGATCCGCGGCCTCCACCAGCTGGGGATCGAAGGGCAGCGCCCCCAGGAAGGGCACCTTGGCGGCCTGGGCGGTTTTGGCGCCGCCGCCGCTCTTGAACAGCGGCAGCTCCTTGGCGCAGTGGGGGCAGTGGTAGCCGCTCATGTTCTCCACGATCCCCAGGATCTCCAGGCCGATCTTCTGGCAGAAGTTGATGGACTTGCGCACGTCGGCCAGGGAGATTTCCTGGGGGGTGGTGACGATGACGGCCTTGGCGTCGGAGATGGTCTGGGCCACGCTCATGGGCTCGTCGCCGGTGCCCGGCGGGCAGTCCACCACCAGGTAGTCCAGGGAATCCCACTGCACTTCGGTGAGGAACTGGCGGATGAGCTGGTGTTTCAGGGGCCCCCGCCAGATCACCGCCATCTCCCGGTTCCGCATCAGGACCTCGATGGAGATGACCCGCAGGTGGTCGAACAACTCCGGCGGCAGGGCAAACTGGGCGTGCATCAGGTCCAGGGGCTCCTTCAGGCCCAGCATGCGCAGCACGTTGGGGCCGTGCAGGTCCACGTCCATGAGCCCCACCTTATGGCCGCGCCGGGCCAGGGCCAGGGCCAGGCCCACGGCCACGCTGCTTTTGCCCACTCCGCCTTTGCCGCTCATCACCACCAGCTTGTGGCGGATCTGCTTCAGGGAGCGCTTAAGGTCCTGTTCTTCCTTGGTCTTTTCTTCGGCGTGGTGCGCCGGATCGCACCCCGGGCAGGCCTTGGGGTCCACCCCGCAGGTCTGGGGATCGGCGCCGGTTGGACACTCGGTCATTATAGAGACTCCTCGCAAATTTGATGGGCGTTATCTCAAGTTGCCATGGAGAGGAAATGCCTCATATGTAGGGGCGCACCCATGTGTGCGCCCTAAGCGCGGGTGGACACGCGGGTCCGCCCCTACAAAAACTTCCAGATATGGCAACCTGCTATCAAACAATGGCGGGGGGTGAAGCATGGTGCCATGCTCCAGCCCCCAACTATAAATTTAATCCTTTAGGGCAGTTCCCGCAAGGGAGAAATGTAGAACCGCCGCCCCCGGCGGGCACGGAGGCCCGCCCTACCAACTTATAGGGGGCTGGGAGGGGAGTTTGAGGGGAGGGCGGGGGATCGTTGATCCCCCGTTCCTCCCCTCAATATTCACAGGCCAGAGGCCTGTGCCCCCAAATTAATTTGATTTTTTACTTTTCCTTCCAGGCCCGGTGGCTCAGCTCGATCTTCTTCTTCACCGTGGCCCAGGCGGGTTTGGTGAGGAAAGATTCCCGCCAGCGGGACGCCATGCGGCCGAACATCTCCCAGGGCACCGCGAAGGTAATTTCGTCGGGCTTCAAAAACCGCCGGTCCGACGGGTCCCAGCCACCCAGCACCGCCTTCAGCAGCCCCCGCTCCAGGTACTTCAGGGGCCAGGTGGCCAGGTTGGCGCAGCCGGCCCCGAAGGGGGATTGCACCGCCTCGAAGTCGTTGGTGACAAAGGTGGCCAGCTGGTTGAGGCCGCCGATGGTTTCGGCCCGGGCGAAAAAGAGCACCACCTCGGGATTCTCCTCCGGGCCGAACCGGCTCAACTGCTTGAACACGCAAAAGGGGGCCGGGGCCGGCCGGGGATCGATGGTCTCGAAAAACCGGCGCACCGCCTCCGGGGACTCCAGGTAGCACTCCCCTTCCAATATCCCGGGCAGGCCGGTGGAAACGTAATGGACGATGCGCTCCAGCTGGGGTTTCAGGAACCCCAGGTAGAAGGCGCCTCCCAGGCAGCCGAAGCGGGCCTGGTGGAAGTAGGCGGGTTTCCCCAGCTTCCGGGCCCGCCAGATCACCCCGATGACGCAGGCGAAATTGGCGAAGGTGGCTTCCCAATCCACCTCGCCGGCCGCTTCCAGCTCCGCGGTGGGCAACACCGCGGTCTGGGGGGAGAAGCCTTCCGCCGGCGCCGCCTGGCAGTAGTGCATGCCCAGGGGCTCTTCCAGCAGTCCCAAAACCTCGTAAAAACCCTGGAGTTCCGTGGGGTCGATGTCTTGTAAGATCACGGCTACAGCCCTCTCATTCAGATATTAATCA
>DASWLF010000495.1:0-3105 GCA_036396255.1 Desulfobaccales bacterium | reverse complement strand
GTCGTCGGAGTTAAGGAGGTTCTTTATCTCTGCTCATCATTATAAGGCAAATCATAACAATGCCCAAAAACGCCCCCACCAGCATCCCCAGCCAGAACATTGCCCCACTCCTTATAGTTACTTTAAGATATTTGCCCTGGTTACATATATTATATTTAAAATAAAGAAATAATAAAAAATTTTATTCTCATAATCCTCTGGTCTTATCGCTGGAGGGGGTCTACAAAATTTCGACCAGAGGCACCCAGGTTATACGGTTTTCGGTTATCGGTTAAAGAATATATATAATTATCAGATAGTTGCCCGGCGAGCCGGCAACCTTTGAAAGGTGAAAATCGGATAAATGGGTTCAACCTGGAGCGGTTTGCGGTTTGCGGTTTGCTGAATAATAAGCATTTCGCCGAATGGCGCAATTAATCAGAATACCAGTGGCACAGGCGTCTTGCCTGTGCCTGGAACAGGCGGGAAGCCTGCTCCACCGAAGTTAAAATCCTTACCTTTAAAAAGCGTCTCTCCACCCACCGAAAACCGAAAACCGAGCTATCATATTAAAGGTTGAAACTGTGGCCGAATTCATTTAAAAAGGTCGAGGTTCCTTGTTTTTCCGGAGACACTCACCGTGACCACCCCCAGGCTCAAGGCCATCCGCAATATCGGCATCATCGCCCACATCGACGCGGGGAAGACCACCCTGACGGAGCGCATCCTCTATTATACCGGCCGCACCCACAAGATGGGGGAGGTGCACAACGGCGCCGCGGTCATGGACTGGATGCCCGAGGAGCAGGAGCGGGGCATCACCATCACCGCGGCGGTGACCACCTGCCAGTGGAAAGGGGCGGTCATCAACCTCATCGACACCCCGGGCCACGTGGACTTCACCATCGAAGTGGAGCGGTCCCTAAGGGTGCTGGACGGCGCCATCGGGGTCTTCGACGCGGTCTCCGGGGTGGAGCCCCAGTCCGAGACCGTCTGGCACCAAGCCGACCGGTACCGGGTGCCCAAGCTGGCCTTCATCAACAAGATGGACCGCCTGGGGGCCGATTTCGCGGCCGCGGTGGAGTCCTTGCGGGAGAAATTGGGGGCCCACCCCCTGGTGCTCACCATCCCCTGGGGGGAGGAGGACCGGTTTCAGGGGGCCATCGATCTCCTCAACCTGAAGGCCATCAAGTGGCGGGATGAGACCCTGGGCCTGGCCTTTGACGAGCTGGAAATTCCTGCCGATTATCAGGCCCGGGCCGCCCGTGCCCGGGAGAGCCTGGTGGAGGCCCTGGCCGAAGTGGACGACGCCGTCATGGAGTCCTATCTGGCGGAGAAGCCCCTATCGGTGGAGGAACTCAAGGCCGGCATCCACCGGGCCACGGTGGCCCTGAAGGGGGTGCCCACCTACTGCGGCTCGGCCCTCAGGAACAAGGGGGTCCAGCCCCTGCTGGACGGCATCCGGGATTTCCTTCCCAACCCCACGGAGGTGCCCCCCATTGCCGGCCAGCACCCAAAGACCGGGGCCCCCGAGACCCGGCCGCCCCAGGACGACGTTCCCCTGGCCGCCCTGGCCTTCAAGATCATGGTGGACCAGGGTCAGCGCCTCACCTATGTGCGGATTTACTCCGGCACCCTGAAGTTCGGCCAGGAGGTCTATAATCCCATCAAGCAGACCACGGAAAAGGTGTCCCGCATCCTTAGGATGCACGCCAACAAGCGGGAGCCCCTGGAAGAGGCCCACGCCGGCAGCATCGTGGCCCTGCTGGGGCTGAAGGCCACCACCACCGGCGACACCCTTTGTACCCGCCACCACCCCATCGTGCTGGAACCCATCTCTGCCTACGTGCCGGTGATCTCCCTGGCCATCGAGCCCCTGACCCGGGACGACCAGGAGAAGTTAGGGCCGGCCCTGGCCCGGGTGTCCGAGGAAGACCCCAGCCTCAAGATCCACACCGACGAAGACACGGGCCAGACCCTGCTTTCCGGCATGGGGGAGCTGCACCTGGAGGTGATCCTCCACCGCCTGGAGCGGGAGTTCCATGCCCAGGTGCGGTCCGGGCGCCCCCAGGTGGTGTACCGCGAGACCATCGCCGGCCGGGCCGAGGAAACCGGCCTCTTCGACCGGGAACTGGCCGGCAAGCGCCACTTCGCCGAGTTGGTCCTAACCATGGCCGCCAGGCCCCGGGGGTCCGGCAATACCTTTGCTTCCCGGCTGCCCGCCGGACACCCGGCCCAGCCCTTCGTGCCGGTGATCTCCCAGGCGGTGCAGGAGGCCCTGGACGGGGGCCCGGTTTACGGCCACCCGGCCGTGGACCTCGAAGTAGAGCTCAAAGACGCCACCGTCAAGGAAGGCCTGGCCTCGGAAATGGCCTTCCGCATCGCCGCCATGACCGCGTTGAAACAGGGCCTCCCCAAGGCCCAGCCCCAGTTGCTGGAACCCATCATGAAGGTGGAGATCATCGCCCCCGAAGAGTTTACCGGCGAAGTCATGGGGGACCTGACGGCCCGCAAGGGCAAGGTGGAGCATCTCCTGGCCAAGGGCCCGGTGCGCCTCGTCTCGGGCCTGGCCCCCCTGGCCGAAATGTTCGGCTATGCCACCAACCTGCGCTCCCTGACCCAGGGCCGGGGCACCTTCACCCTGCAATTCCACCACTACGGCCACGTGGAGCGCCGGGAGGAACGGGGGACTTGATGGAAGATTTGGGGGGAGGGCCAGGGGCTTTCACAGGCGAGACGCCTGTGCCACTGGCCCCTGCCCTCCCCCCAACCCGTATAAGAGCCGTGGCAGGCGGGGCCTTCAGCCCCGACTGCCACGGCTTCATAAACACCCATAAGGGATTGGGTGTGGGGGATTGGGGGAGGGGGTAAGGGCACTTACAAAGAAGCCCTTTGCCCCTCCCCCAATAACATTATGTTTAGGAGATACCGATAATGGCGGTAGAGCAGACTTTGTCCCTGATCAAGCCCGACGGGGTGCAGCGCGGCCTCGTCGGCGAGGTCATCGGCCGCTTTGAGAAACGCGGCCTCAAGATCCGGGCCCTGAAGATGGTGCGCCTGACGCTCACGCAGGCCCGGGCTTTTTATGTGGTGCATCAGGACCGCCACTTCTACGACAGCCTCACC
>DASWLF010000494.1:0-1756 GCA_036396255.1 Desulfobaccales bacterium | reverse complement strand
CAGGACCCTGGCCTTCCCCACCCCGGTCTGGGTGGTGGGGACCTATGACGTTAACGGCAAACCCAACGCCATGACCGCGGCCTGGGGAGGCATTTGCTGCTCCAAGCCCCCGTGCGTGGCGGTGTCGCTCCGGAAAGCCACTTACTCTTACGGCAACCTGGTGCACCGCCGGGCCTTCACCGTCAGCGTGCCTTCGGAGGCCCACGTCAGAGAGGCCGACTATTTCGGCATGGCCTCGGGAAGGGAGGTCAACAAGTTCGCCGCGGCCCGCCTCACCCCGGTGGGCAGCACCCTGGTGGACGCACCCTTTGTCAAGGAATTTCCCCTGGTGCTGGAGTGCAAGCTCATCCACACCATAGAGATCGGCCTGCACACCCAGTTCATCGGGGAAATCCTGGACGTCAAGGCCGATGCCAGCGTCCTGGGGGACAAGGGCTTTCCCGACATCGAAAAAGTGCGGCCCATCATCTTCGGCCCGGAAATTCGCACCTACCACGGCATTGGCAAATATCTAGGCCAGGCCTTTGCCATCGGCAAGGATATCGGGTAAGAGTGGACAAAAGAGGGTAATCCGTAGGGGCGGTTCGCAAACCGCCCCTACCCGACTGATCGCTAGGTTAGGAAATTAGATATGAAAACGGAGCTCACAGACAGCGACATTCGCGCCATCCGGGAAGGCATCCGGGGCAAATACGCCCAGGTGGCTGCGGCCGGCACCGGCTGCTGCTTTCAATACCCCACCGGCAAAGAGGGCATGCTGAGCCAGGGCTACCCCCCGCAGCTGCTGCAACATCTCCCGGATGAGGTCCTGGCCTCCTTCTGCGGGGTGGGCAATCCCTTCAGCCTGGGGCCCATCCATCCGGGCGAAGCCGTCCTGGACGTGGGCTGCGGCGCCGGGGTGGACTCCCTGGTGGCCGCCCACCTGGTGGGCCCCGCCGGCAGGGTCATCGGCGTGGACGTCACCGCCGAGATGATCGCCAAAGCCAGGTCAAACCTGGAGCGGCTGGACCTGCCCCAGGTCAGCTTTCAGGTGGGGGAGGCCGAGTCCCTGCCGTTTCCGGATAACAACTTCGACTTGGTCATCTCCAACGGCGTCCTCAACCTGACCCTGAACAAAGAGCAGGCCCTGGAGGAGGCCTACCGGGTGCTGAAACCCGGGGGCCGCTTCATGGTGGCCGACCAGGTTCTGGTTGCGGCACTGCCGCCGGAGCTGGCCAACAAAGTGGCCAACTGGTACCAGTGAATCGGCGGGGCCATACCGGGAAAGGATTTCCTGGCCCTCATGCTGAAAGCCGGTTTCCACCGGGCCTCCCTGAAAAGCTACACCGGGTTCAAGAGTTCGCCCTACACCGAGGGGGCCCTGTTTTACGGGGAAAAACCGGTGGACCCCAGGCTGAGACCGGACCTCGAAACCCAGGTGGAGCTCCTGGTGCAACCCACCAAAGTGGAAGGCGCCCCCGGCGGTTCCTGACCGCCTAAATAACCCCGCCCGGGCCGGGCGGGCGAAGCAGAAAGAATTGTAGGGGCGACCCGGCAGGTCGCCCCTACAAATATTTTTGGGGGAAGGGGCAGGGGCCGTGGGCCCCTGCCCCTTCCCCCAACCACCCTAAGGGTTTAAGGGGGCAAAGCCCCCTTAATATTCCTCTACTTCCCCAGCAGCCGCCCCAGGAAGCCCCGCTTTTTGGTCTCCAATTCCGGCAGGCCCAGGTGGCGGCGGATCACCGCTTCCAGGCGGGCTTCCGGCACGTCGGCCCCC
>DASWLF010000493.1:0-2605 GCA_036396255.1 Desulfobaccales bacterium | reverse complement strand
TTTTGCTGCAGCGGCACCGGGGTGACCTATGTGGGATTGGCAACAACTTTCCTGGGAATTGAGCAAGTTGTTTTACGCGGCCGTCATCGGCGGGGCCATCGGCTTCGAGAGGGAGGCCCATGGGCAGGCCGCGGGCCTGCGGACCAACATCCTGGTCTGTGTGGGGGCCTGCCTGATGATGATGCTTTCCCTGCACATGGAGGAAATCTTCCGCCATTATTCCGTGGACCAGTCGGTGGTGCGCCTGGACCCGGCCCGCATCGCTTCCTATGCCATCGCCAGTATGGGCTTCCTGGGGGCCGGGGCCATCATCCAGGGAAAGGGCACGGTGCGGGGCCTGACCACCGCGGCCGGCCTCTGGCTGATCACCGGCATCGGCCTGGCCATCGGCGCCGGATATCTCATCCCGGCCCTGTTCGCCACCGGGGTCAGCCTGCTCATCCTCTACGGCCTCCGCCGGATCAAGGCTCTGTTCGCCCACGACCTGCACACCATCATGACGTTAACCTACCGCGGCCTGGACGGTCCGCTGGAGGAGGTGAAGCAGAGCCTGGCGGCACACCAGGTCTCTGTCCAGTTCATCAACTACCAGATGGAGCCCCCGGCCGATACCGTGACTTACCGTATGCGCTTGCTCAGTAAAGACGACATTGCCTGGGGAGACCTGCTCAAAACCATCTCCCAGACCAGCGGACTGCTGGAAATCAACTGGACTGAAGCCGAAGTGCCTTAACGAAAAATGATGCTCCAAGGCAAACCCTTACCTGCCGGCGCCAGGGTGGGCCTGACCACCACCATCCCGGTGGAGGTGGTCCTGGCCGCCGGGCTGGTGCCGGTGGACCTGAACAACCTGTTCATAGCGTCGCCCCAGGCCCAGTCGCGGGTGAGCGCCGCCGAAACCGCGGGCTTTCCCCGCACCATCTGCGCCTGGGTCAAGGGGATTTACGCCACCCTGCAATGCCATCCCGAAATTGCCGCGGTCATCGTGGCCTGCCAGGGGGACTGCTCTTACACCCAGGCCCTGGGGGAAATCCTGGCGGCCCAAGGGAAAGAGGTCATCCATTTCAAGTTTCCCTATCCCCGGGACCGGCAGGGCCTGGGTCGGGAAATCAAAGCCCTGATGGCCCGCCTGGGAGTGCAGGAGGCCGCGGTGCGCCGGATGCAGGCCCGCCTGCAGCCCCTGCGCCGGCAGCTCTCCCAGCTGGACCGCCTCACCTGGGAAACCGGCCAGGTTCGGGGGCCCGAGAATTTTCAGTACCTGATCGCCAGTTCCGACTTCGGGTCCGATCTGACGGCCTTCGAGGCCAAGGTGGGGGCTTTTCTGCAGCAGGTCCAGGGCCGTTCCTCTGGCAACTCGCGAGTGCGCCTGGGTTTTGCCGGCATTCCCCCCATCTTCGCCGACCTGTGGGAATATCTGGAGGACCTGGGAGCCGCGGTGGTCTTTAACGAGTTCCCCCGGCAATTCAGCATGCCCTACCCGGACCTGGACTTGGTGGACCAATACCTGAGGTATACTTACCCTTACGATATCTCCGGCCGTCTGGCGGACCTGGAGGAAGCCATCGCCACCCGGCGCCTGGACGGCCTGGTGCACTACACCCAAAGCTTCTGCTTCCGGCAGATGTTCGACCAGCCCATCCGGGAGCGCTTGCCCGTCCCGGTCCTGACCATTGAAGGGGACCGCCCTACCCCCCTGGACCCCCGCACCCGCATGCGCCTGGAGGCCTTCGTCGATGTGCTGCGGCCGTGAGAGTTGGTTGGGGGAGGGGGCTAAGGGCCAACGGCCCTTACACTTACGAAAAACTCCCCCAAACCCCCAACCCCAACCCCTTACTGGTTTTCTGGCCCTGGAAGTCGGGGCCGACGGCCCCGCCTTCCAGGGCCCCATACGCGGGTTGGGAGGGGGGCGTGGGGGGAGGGAAGGGAGCTTCGCTCCCTTGCCCTCCCCCCACCAAACCGCCTGCGGCCTGGATTTTGGCAGTCGGTTCGTGAAGTTGGTGTATACCGCGGGAAAGGGCGGTTTCAGGCGGCGCAAGCTGGACAGTCTCCTTTTTTACCGGGATTATCTGAAGCGGGATCAGGGCCGGTTGGCCATCGACTGGGAACGGCTGGGCTTGGCTCCCCCCGGGACCCTGGTGGCCACCGGCTACGGCAAAGACCTTCTGAAGGAGCATTTCCCCACCATTACCGAGATTCGGGCCCACTTCCTGGGGGCCCGGTTCCAGACCGGGTTGCAGCACTTCGTCCTCCTGGAGATGGGAGGCCAGGACACCAAGGTGCTTTACGTCAAGGAGGGGCGGGTCTTCGATTTCCTCAGCAACGACCGCTGCGCCGCGGGAACCGGCCGCTACCTGGAAAACATGGCCCGCTTCCTGAAAATGCCGTTGACGAAATTTGCCGGGGCCTGGGAAGAACCGGTGGAGATTTCCCAAACCTGCGCCATCTTCGGGGAGAGCGAACTGGTGGGTTACCTCCTCAGCGGGGTGAACCCGGCCCGCATCGCCGCGGGGATCAACGCCTCGGTGGCCCGGCGGGCTTTTGCCATGGTGCGCCGCTACCGCTGCCCCACCCTGGTGTTTGCCGGCGGGGTGGCCCGGAACCCGGC
>DASWLF010000492.1:0-2461 GCA_036396255.1 Desulfobaccales bacterium | reverse complement strand
TCAGCCAGGAGACCTTTTCCAGATATTCCTCCCGGGTGTAGCCCCGGTTCATGGCCTTAAGAATCCGGTTGGCCCCGGCCTGCACCGGCAGATGCAGGTGCTCGCAGAGAGCCGGCAGTTCGCCAAAGGCGGAGATCAGCTCCCGGGAGAGGTCCCGGGGGTGCGAGGTGGCGAAGCGCAGGCGCAGCAAACCGGGCAACGCGGCGATGCGGGACAGAAGCTGGGGAAAATTGACCGGCTCCGGCAGCCCCCGGCCGTAGGAGTTGACGTTCTGGCCCAGCAGGGTCACCTCTTTCCCACCCGCGGCCAGGAAATCAGAAACCTCCGCCAGGATGGCGGCGGGCTCCCGGCTCATTTCCCGGCCCCGCACGTAGGGCACCACGCAGAAGGTGCAGAAGTTGTTGCAGCCCTGCATGATGGTAACCAGGGCCTGGACCGGCGCCTCGGGCCATTGCCGCCGCAGGGGCGGAAAACCCTGGTCCAGCGCCAGTTCCACCGGCCGCTCTCCCCGGACCGCCCGTCGCACCGCCTGGGGCAGGCGGCAGAGGCCCCGGGTGCCGAACACCAGGTCCAGATGCGGGGCCGCCGCCAACAGGCGCGCGCCTTCCTGCTGGGCCACGCAACCTCCCACGCCCAGGATGAGCTGGGGCCGCCGCTTTTTCAAAACCTTGAGACTGCCCAGCAAGCTCCGGACTTTTTCCTCGGACTTCTTGCGAATGGCGCAGGTGTTGATGAGGTACAGATCGGCCTCCTGGGCCCGATCCGTCAGGACGTAATCGTCTGCCAGGATCTGGGCCATCAACTCCGAGTCGGCCATGTTCATCTGGCAGCCGAAGGTCCGGATATATACTTTCTTCATCGGAAGCGCCATGCCTTTTATTTATTAGAAACTCCCTACCTTGTCAACTCCGCCGGCGCCTGCCTATGGACAGGGCGGGGGAGGTGGAGTACAATGCGCTGGGTTTGAGGGGAGGGCCTGGGGGAAAGCAATGCCCCGCCTTCACTTCAAACTCCCCCCCCAACCCCCTATAAGGGGTTGGGGGAGGGGTTTGGGGAGGGATTGTAAGTGGCCTTCTGCCCCTGGCCCCCTCCCTAGAAACTCTACCCGGAGGACACATGATCCCGATACGCGGGGCGGCGGTCCGGCACCGGTGGCCCTGGGTCACCCTGGGGCTCATCGCCCTGAACCTGGCGGTCTATCTCTACCAGCTCTACATCGGCCCCCAGGCGGCCAACGCTCTCTTCTGGCAGAAGGGGGCGGTGGCCTCCAAGTTGAGCCAGCCCAAGCTCCTCAGTTCTTACCAGGCCCTGTGGCTCATTCCCACCATGTTCAGTTCCCTGTTCCTGCACGCCGGCTGGGTTCATCTCATCGGCAACATGTGGTTCCTGTGGGTGTTCGGCGAGGCCCTGGAAGACGACCTGGGGCCGGGGCGCTTCCTGGCCTTCTATCTCTTTTGCGGTTTCTTTGCCGGTCTTTTCCACGTCATGGCCTCCTCCCGGCTGGCCGTCCCGCTCATCGGGGCCAGCGGCGCCATCGCCGGGGTGCTGGGGGGATACCTGGTGCGGCTGCCCAAGTCTCCCATCCTCACCGTGGTGTTCTGGCGTTTGAAGCCGGAATTCGCCTACGTCCCGGCCTTTGTCTGGCTGGGCCTGTGGTTGGCGCTGCAGTTTTACGGCCTGCGCCAGGGCGGCACCGTGGCCTGGATGGCCCACCTGGGGGGCTTCGTCATGGGACTCCTGACCGTGTCGCTGTTTACCCCCCTCAAGCCGTTGCCAGCCGGGGTCGCCAACCCGGCCCTGAAAAAAGGACGAAAATCCAAGGGCAAGAAGAAGTGATTAAGGGGGCGGGGGTTAGCTCTGACGCTCTCGTTCCCAAACAGCAGCCTGGGAAACAGCCAGTGGACGTCTTTGGTTCAGGATGGTGTTTCCGGAAACCGAAAACTGGCAACCGAAAACCATACAACCCGGAGGGCGTTATGCAATACGGCGAAGGCAAGCTGGGCCGCGTCTTTGTGGTGCGGCTGGATGAAGGGGAGCGTCTGCCCGACGCCATCGAGACTTTTGCCCGGGAGCACCGCATCGGGGGGGCCATGGTCATGTACCTGGGCGGCGCCCAGGACGGTAGCCGTCTGGTGGTGGGGCCGGAGGCCGGCCGGGGGGAGGCCGTCGTCCCCATGATTTACGCCCTAACCGGCATCCAGGAAGTCCTGGCGGTGGGCACCCTGTTCCAGAACGAGGCCGGGGACCCGGTGCTGCACCTGCACGCCGCCACGGGCCGGGAAGGCGGGGCCACGGTGGGCTGCACCCGGGCCGGGGTGGGCGTCTGGCTGGTGGGGGAAGTGGTGATCCTGGAGATCCTGGGGACCGCCGCCCGGCGGCGCCGGGACCCGCAAACCGGCTTCCAGCTGCTGCAAATTCCCCGGGAGCAAGACTAGGAGCAATTGCCGAAAAATTTCCCGGG
>DASWLF010000491.1:0-1840 GCA_036396255.1 Desulfobaccales bacterium | reverse complement strand
GTCATGATGCCCTGGTCCGTTTCGTTGGCGCCCACCACCAGAGGATGAATGACGTATTCCCGCATGGCCTCTCCTTATTTGATTGCGTTCAGGCTAATTTATTATATGCCTGGAGAAATTTTTTTACATCCGGGGGCAAAGCTGAAAGTTGAGGTTGATTCTCTTGGGAGCAGCCGGTCAAAGTTGCTTGGAAACCTGGCGGGTGCCGGAGATGGGGTTCGGGCAGGGGCGGGCCGCGACGCCGGCCGGTTGACGGATTTACTGCAGCACAAAATTGCCTAAGGCGCCGGGCGCCGGCCCGCCGCCGCCAGGTCCAGGAAGCCGCCGAAATAGGCGAACTTCACCAGGCTCTCCAGGTTTTCCGGCGAGAACTCCTGGGCCTCCTGGGGCACCCGCTCCCACATCTCCTCGGCCCGGATGACCGCCCTGACCTCGGAGAAGTGGGCCTGGAGCCTGTCATCAGGTGCGGCCGGGCGCCCGGCTCATTTCATCCAGGGGGTAATAATCTGCCGGGCCATGTTGATGGGAATGGCAAAGCCGATGCCCTGGGCCTGGGCCGCGATCATGGTGTTGATGCCCACCACCCGGCCGTTGATGTCCAGCAAGGGGCCGCCGCTGTTCCCCGGGTTGATGGAGGCGTCCGTCTGGATGAAGTCGCCGTAAGTGCCTTTGCCCAGGCCCCGGCGGCCGGTGGCGCTGATGACCCCCACCGTCATGGTCTTTTCCAGGCCAAAGGGGCTGCCGATGGCAATGGCCCACTGGCCCACGTGGAGCTGGGTGGAATCTGCCAGCGCCGCCGGTTTCAAGCCCTTCATGGGCACATGCACCAGGGCCACGTCGAAGCGGGGATTGGTGCCCACCACCCGGCCCCTCAATTCCCGGCCGTCGTGCAGGTGCACCAGGAGCTCTTGGGAGCCGGCCACCACGTGGTTGTTGGTGAGGATGTAACCCCGCGCATCGATGATGACTCCGGAGCCTTGCCCCACCTGGCGCCGCCGGATCGGTTGCCCGAACTCCCGGAAGCTCCCCTCAAAGGGGGTGCCCCGGAAGAAGTCTTCCGGGACGCCGTAGGGCTGCACCGTCACCACCCGGACAGCCTTCAGGCTCACCACCGAGGGCATCACCTGCTCCGCCACCCGGATGAAGTCGGACTGCAGCCCCACCGCTGAGGCGCCGTAGGCCGGGGCGGGGCCCGGTTGCCCTGCTCCGGTCAAAACGGTTAGGGCCAGTCCCAGCAAGAGAAATATCTGCCAGCCAGGCTTGCGCATGTGGTCCTCCAATTCTGCAATTTTAGTAAAAAACCCGGAGATTTTTCCTGCTCTAGCGCTGCGTCTCATCAGTAATATGATATTAAAACCCATGGTTTTTACCCCTTGACTGCTAACATAGTCGCTTTTCTAAAGGGGGGATTATAATAAGCGCTTGATAATCCCCCTAAATCCCCCTTTAAGAAAGGGGGACTTCAAAGCTTCCAAACCGGGGCGACCGGCCTGCGGTCTTTTCCCAGATGTCCTGAAACTACCCCAACAGCGGCGTTGGCCGCGGCTCCGGGGCCGGCGGCGGCCCGATGACCTGGCGCACCGCCGGCGGAATCAGGCTGTCGGCCAGGGCCAGGAAGGGCAGGCCCCGGGCCCGGTCGCCCCGCGCCCCGGGGGTGAACTGCCGGAGACCCGCGTCCCCGCCGATGGCCAGCGCCACCGCCGGCCCCTCCGGCCCCGGCCGGGTCCAAAAAACCCGGAGCTCACAGGGCCCCCCCGCGCCGGGGCCGGACCACCCCACCAGGGTATGCACTTCTCCGTCGGGATATTCCAGCCGCAAGGCGGCGCCCCGCCAGACGGCA
>DASWLF010000490.1:0-5295 GCA_036396255.1 Desulfobaccales bacterium | reverse complement strand
CTGGAGCAGCTGGGCTACGCAGAACTCAAGGCTGAAAAGGTCGCCACCCTGCAGGTCAATCTGGGGTGGCGCTGTAATCAGGCCTGCAAGCACTGCCACTTCCTGGCGGGCCCCCACCGCCTGGAGCAAATGGAAGCCGCCACCATCCAGGAGGTCATCAGGGTGGCGGCCCGCTGGCCCATACCCACCGTGGACCTCACCGGCGGGTCCCCGGAACTTAACCCCCACTTCGAAACCCTGGTGGACCGCCTCCATGAACTGGGGGTCCGCCTCCTGGTGCGCTGCAACCTGACGGTGCTCCTGGAACCCGGCAAAGAGCACCTGCCCGGGTTTTTCCGGGACCGCGGCGTGGAGCTGGTCTGCTCCCTCCCTTATTTCCAGGAGGACCTGGTGGATCGCCTGCGGGGCCCGGGGGTCTTTCAAAAGAGCCTGGAGGCCTTGCGGCTCCTCAACCGTCTGGGCTACGGCCAAGATGACCCGGAGCTGCAGCTGCACCTGATGTACAACCCGTCGGGGGCCTATTTCCCCCCGGAGCAGGGCCCCCTGGAGGACCTCTTTCGCCGGGAGCTATTGAGCCGCCATCGCATCCGGTTCCACCACCTCTATACCCTGCTCAACATGCCCATCGGGCGTTTCAAGGAATATTTGCAGCAATCCAGCAACTTGGAGCGCTATATGGGCCAGCTGGCGTCGGGCTTCAACCCGGCCACCGTGGGCGGCCTCATGTGCCGCAACCTGATCAGCGTCTCCTGGGAGGGGCGCCTGTACGACTGCGACTTCAACCAGGCACTTAATCTGCCCCTGGCCGAGGGACTGCCGCAAACTGTCTGGGAGTTCGATCTCCATGCCCTGTCCACCAGACCCATCCGCCTGGATGACCACTGCTACGGCTGCACCGTGGGCCACGGCTCCTCCTGCGGCGGAGCGGTGGCGGGGGGATGAGGATACTGGGGGAGGGCCAGGGACTTTTTCGTAAGTGGTCCCTGCCCTCCCCCAGACCCCCTCCCAACCCGCATAAGGCGCTGGCAAGGCGGGGCCTGAAGGCCCCGACTTCCCAGCTTCAAAGAAAAAAACTTAAGGGGTTGGGGGTGGGGGTTTGGGGGAGGGATTGTAAATGGTCGTGGACCCCTGGCCCCCTCCCCCAATCACCAACTCCCCCTGCGCCGGCCAGCGGTGGGTGAAGGTACGTTCCGCCAGGTGGTGGGCCAGGCGCAGCCAGTTCTTGCAGGTGGTGTACAGGTAGCCGCCCTGGAGCCAGCGGCGTCCGGAGCTGGCCACCGGCGGCCTCAGAAGGCGCAGCCGGGTGAAGCGTCTCAGCCGGATCACCAGGTCCAGGTCTTCGGGGCGGCGGTGGGCGAAGCCGCCCAAAGCCTCGAACAACTGCCGCCGCAGGATGAGGACCTGGTCGCCGTAGGGCAGGCCCAGGAGGCGGCCGCGCAGGTTGGCCCCCCAGGCGATGAGCTTGAGGGCCGGCCGCGGCGGGCTGAGGCTTAGTTCAAAGGCGCCGGCCCCGAAGGCGGGGTCCGCCGCGGCCCGGCGCAGGACCGCCAGGTGCTCGGGGCCCAGGCGGGTGTCGGCGTGGAGGAAGGCCAGAATTTCTCCTTGGGCCGCGGCGGCCCCGGCGTTCATTTGCGCTCCCCGGCCCCGGGGGGCCCTGAGTCGCCGCAGGTGGACGAAAGCGGCCGCCGCCTCCCAGGAGCCGTCGGTGCTGCCGCCGTCCACCACCATGACCTCCAGGTCCGGCCCGGCGGGCAGCCCGGCCAGGGTTCGGCGCAGGACCAGGACATCGTTGAGCACCGGTATGATGATGGAGACGGTGGGCTTCGGCGGAGGAGGCGTGGGCCACCGCCCCCTGACTGCCCGGCCCGGAAATTCCTTTAGATCGCGGCTCATCACATGACCACCTTGCTCATCATTTTTGCCAAAGAACCGGTGCCGGGGCAAGTAAAAACCCGGCTCTGCCCTCCTTTGGCCCCGGAGGCCGCGGCGTGCCTCTATCAGAGCTTTCTGGCCGACATCCTGGAGGAGATGGGGGGGCTGGCGGGACTGCACCTGGCCCTGGCTTACAGCCCGGCCGGGGCCCAGGCCTTTTTCCACAACCTGGTCCCCGCCGGGGTCAGCCTCTTTCCCCAGGAGGGGGCGGACCTGGGGGAACGCATGGCCCGGGCCTTTGACCGGGGCTTCGCGGCCGGCTTTGCCACCGTCTTGCTGCGGGGCAGTGATACCCCGGACCTTCCCGGCGCCGTGGTGCGGCAGGCGGCAGAAGTCCTGGCCGCCGGCCTGGCCCAGGTGGTGCTGGGCCCCAGCCCCGACGGCGGTTATTACCTGGTGGGTCTAAGGTCTCCCCAGCCCGAACTGTTCCGCGGTCCCGCCTGGTCCGGCGCCGCAGTCCTGCAAGACACCCTGAAACTGGCCCGGCGCCTGTCCCTGGCGGCCCACCTGCTGCCGCCGTGGCCGGACATCGACAACTTAGACGATCTCGCCTCTTTCCTGGCGCGGCCCCACCCGGCCCCGGGGCCGGGCTGGCGCAGCCACCTCCTGGCCCGGCAGCTGGTCGGCGGCTGGACAGAGGCCCACCAGGCGGCCCAGCAATGAGGCGCCACCGAGCATTACCGGAGGATGAACCACACATGGCTAACGGCCAAGAACGAGGCGGGGTCCAGGCGGCCAAGAAGGTTTCCCTGGTCCGGCCCCTGATTTTTCTTTTCCTGCTGATTGCCGTCATCGTGGCGGTGCGAGCCTTCCATCTGCAGGATTATGTGGAGGAGCAGCGCCTGCGGCGGTTCATCGCCTCCTTCGGCATCTGGGGGCCCATCATCTACCTCACGGTCTGGACCCTGGCGCCGGCCCTGTTTCTGCCGGGCCTGCCCATCACCCTGGCCGGGGGGGTTCTGTTCGGCCCCTTCTGGGGGGTGGTCTACACCGGTTTGGGGGCCACCCTGGGGGCCACCCTGGCCTTCCTGGTGGCCCGATATCTGGCCCGGGAGTGGGTGTCGGCCCAGCTCGCCGGCACCAAACTCAGCTCCCTGGACGACAAGGTGGCGCAACATGGCTGGAAGATCGTGGCCTTCACCCGGCTGATCCCGGTTTTCCCTTACTTTCTGCTTAATTACGCCTTCGGGCTCACCCGCATTTCCCTGGGGGCCTATGTCATTGCCACTTTTTTTGCCATGCTCCCCTGGACGGTTGCATTTGTCTACTTCTCCAGCCATATTCTGGATATAATCCAGGGCAAGCTATCTCCAGGTTTTGTCATCGGGGTGATCCTGGTGGCCCTGGTGAGCCTCATCCCGGTGATTTATAAAAAGATCAAAGCCAGGCAGGGAGGGCCCCTGGACCTGTAAGCGGCGGGTCCGGGTCCGGAGGTTGGGAAGTGGCAGGCAGGCGGCGGCAACACCGACGGCAGTGGAGGCGGCCATTACTCCTGGCCCTAACCTGGTGCCTAGCCCTGGCGGCCGGCGCCCCGGCGGTGCCCCAGGGGGGCTACGCCGGCTCCGAAGTCTTGCTCCAGGCCGAGGAGCTCAAGGTCCTCCTGGACCAGGGTGACCCAAACCTCCGGATCATCGATTTCCGGCACCAAGCCAAGTATTACCTGGGCCACATCCCCGGAGCCATCCAAATCTGGCGCCGGGAGACTCCGGACCAGAAGAAACCCTGGCCGGGGCTGCCGGTCCCCAGGGCCCAGATGGAAAAACTCCTGGGGCGCCGGGGCATCGCCGCCAGGCACACCATCGTCATTTACTCCGACCAGTGCGACCACACCCACCTGTGGTGGGTCCTGGCCCATTACGGCTTTCCCCTGGAACGGCTGAAGCTCCTGGACGGGGGCCTGGAGGCCTGGAAAAGAAAAGGGTATCCCACCCAGCTCACTTCGCCCCGGCTGCAGCCGGTTACTTTCAAGTTTCCGGCGGAGCCCCGGGGCTCTCTGCTGGCCACCCTAAACGACGTCAAGGCGGCTCTGTCTGCCCCTGGGAAGGTGATTTTAGACGTGCGCCCGAAAGACCAGTATCTGGGGGAAAAGACCAGGGAAGGGGCGGCCCGGCGGGGCCACATTCCCGGGGCCGTCTCGATTCCCGTGAAGGAGGCCCGGGTGCCGGATGGCCCTGACAAGGGGTGCTGGAAGAGCGCCGCGGAGATCAGGAAAATCTATGCCGGCCGGGACGTCACCCCGGACCGAGACGTCTATATCTACGGCCACACCGACCTGTGCGCCACTTACACCCTGGCGAGCCTCTATCTGGCGGGCTATCCCTTGGAGAAGCTCCATGTGTACGCCGGGTCATGGCTCGAGTGGAGCCGAAGCAAGGAGCCGGTGGCTACAGGTTCATCCGGCCCGGCCCAGTAATCCCGGGTTGAGGGCTCTAAAAGTAATTTTAGGTGAGGGCCGGGGAAATATGGCACCGGCGCCCTGGCCGGCGATCTCTCACCGGTAATGGTCAAGACTTGACCAGGCAACTTCTCCATCAAGGTTTAATATCATCTGACCTAAAGTAGTTTTCAAGATCTGTTCTATTCCCGCTTTCTTGCTATCTTCAACTACTGGATTCTGGAAATCCCCCCACCAAAGCCCCATTTCGCTATCCAGATCATATTGTTAACTTATTAGATATTCAGAGACGTTCATGATAGTGGCAAGTACCTTGGAATTTTTATATCTAGAAAAATGAACTGCTCATAAGGCCCTCCCCTTTCCCCTTGCGCGCCACGACCGGGCAGTGCGCTCCTTGTGATGGGAGAGCTCGGGGTGCTGGTGGAACCCCCGGCGCAGGGCAGTTATCCATGAAGGGCCAGGGCATCCGGCCGAAGTGGCAGAACTGGTAGACGCGCTGGGTTCAGGGTCCGGTGGGGGTTTCCCTGTCGGGGTTCAAATCCCCGCTTCGGCACCAATTAGTTGGTTATAGGCGCAACCCCAAGGGGTTGCGCCTTCTGTTTTGGGGCAGGTTGCGGTTCCAGCCGGTGCAACCTGTCCCTTTGTTCATGGATGTCCGGTCTTCTATACCTCAAGGGCACTTTTCTTCCCGGCAATCCCAAGCAATCTGCAAGCCCTGATAAATACCGGCTCCAATAAGGCCAAGGCCTCAGTCTGGAAGGAATCCAAGACCAGCATTTCACAACCTCACCAATCTTCACCATCAAGCTTCCCAGCAAAGGTTATTTTACAGAAGTGTAAATAGCAGATCTGTAAAATTTACAACTCATTACCTCTTCTTAAATTTCTTCATGTTTTATTACTACGCGATATTACTGGCAATTTTAAGAATATCCTTTAGTTCGGATACTGGCATGATTGTTGTA
>DASWLF010000489.1:0-2367 GCA_036396255.1 Desulfobaccales bacterium | reverse complement strand
TTTAGCCCGGTTGTAGGGGCGGTTCGCGAACCGCCCCTACCGTCAACCTCGATCTCTACCCCCTGGTGCTGTAGGGGCTGGGCCCCAAGGCCCGCAGGGCCTCGGTCATCTCCGTCATCACGTCCGCGAACTTCTGGGCTTCACTGGACGCGATCCATTCGATGCGGAAGCGCTCCGGCTCCAGGCCGAAGTCTTCCAGCATCAGCTCAATGCCTTCCGCTCTGCTTTGGGCTTTTTTATTACCTTCCAGGTAATGACATTCGCCCAGGTGTCACCCGCAGATCAGGACGCCGTCCGCCCCCTTGGTGAGGGCGTCGATGACCAGGTTGGGGTGGACCATGCCGGAGCACATCACCCGGATGACCCGGCCGTTGGGAGGATACTGGATGCGGGAGACCCCGGCCAGATCCGCCCCGGCATAGGAGCACCAGTTGCAGCAGAAAGCAATGAACAATGGTTCGTACTGGTCTTCCATGCTTTAAACCCCTTAAGCTGTCAGCGGTCAGCTTTTTAAGAATAACATTGATTGTTACAGACAATAATGATCCTCAAACGACTCATTAAATGCTTTCTTTAGAGGCAACATCTGTTTGACTCTAATTATTGTTCTCTTTCGTTAAATCCTCTTTCTTTGCTTTTCTTAAACGAAATACTTCTCTAATGTCGTCTATTGAATAAGGAAACGGTGGACCTTTTTTAGGCCAATCTTTACTATTGGTATATCTTAATACTGAATAAACGATAAATATCGCAATAAGGACAAGAAAAAGAAACGCAATTAAGAAGAATAACATCGCAAGTCATTTCATCCATAAACCAGATAATGTCTGGAACTTATTTAACCGTAGCACAGGTTATTTTCTTGGCTTTTAATTCCTCATTTGCCTTTAGCTGAAAGCTGACTGCTGAAGGCTGACAGCTAAATAAGCCCCAGGGCCGCCTCCACCTGGGCCCCCAACTGCTCCGGCATGAACCCGGCCACGTAGATGCCCGCCTTGGGGCAGGTGGCCATGCACGACCCGCAGCCCTTGCACTGGATGGCATTGACCTCCACCGTCTTCTTCACCCCGCCGTCCTTCATGTACTCCATCAGGGTGATGGCCTTGAAGGGGCAGGCGTCCACGCAGTAGGCGCAGCCGTCGCAGTTCTCGTCAATGGGATTGGAAATGATGGATTCCAACTGCAGGAAGTCCCGGGACAGAATGGTGTTGGCCCGGGAGGCGCAGGCCAGGGCCTCGGCCACCGACTCCTGCAGGGGCTTGGGATAGTGGCACAGCCCCGCCATGAAGATGCCTTCGGTGGAGGCTTCCACCGGTTTGATCTTGGCGTGGGCCTCGGTGAAAAAGCCCTCGGCGTTGAGGGGAATCTTGTAGAGCTCGGCCAACGGCGCGTTCTGGTGCGGGATGATGGCGGTGGCCAGGGTGAGGAAGTCTACCAGGAAGCTCACCGGCCGCTGCAGGATCTGGTCCTGCACCGTGACCTGGAGGCGGCCGTCGGCCTCTTCCACCACCGGCGGCTCGGCGATGCTAAAGCGGATGAACATGACCCCCATATCCCGGGCCCGATGGTACAGAAGTTCCCGTTCACCGTAGGTCCGCATGTCCCGGTAGAGGACGTAGACGTCCAGGTCCGGGTTCATCACCTTCAGCTTGATGGCGTTCTCCACCGCGTGGGAGCAGCACACCTTGTTGCAGTAAGGGCGCTCCGGGGTGCGGGAGCCCACGCACTGAATGAAGGCCGCGGCCTGGGCGGTCTTGAGCCGCTCGCTTTTCTTCGTGATCTCCTGATCCAGGTCCAGGGACAGCAGCACGTTGGGGTTCCGCTTGTAGAGGTACTCGCCTTCCGGCCGGTAAGGTTCGGCGCCGATGGCGATGACCACGATGCCGTGGTCGATTTCCTCGCCGGTGGAGAGGGTGGAAGTGAAATTCCCCACCACCCCGTGCACCTCGGTGACGATGGCGTTGTAATGGATAATGATCTTGTCGTGGTTCAGGACTTTATGGAGGAGGGCGTCCAGCCGGGGCTTCACCAGCCCGCCCCGCCAGGTGGTGTGGAGCTTGAGGGCGTTGCCCCCCAGCCGGTCTTTGCGTTCCGCCAGGTGCACTTCGTAGCCCTGGTCCGCCAGGGCCAGGGCCGAGGTCATGCCGGCCACGCCGCCGCCGATGACCAGGGCCTTGTCTTTGACCCCCACGGTGAGGTATTCCAGGGGCTGGAGCAGGCGCGCCTTGGCCACCGCCATGTTCACTAGGTCCTGGCACTTTGCCGTGGCTTTATCCGGCTCGGTCTGGTGCACCCAGGTGCACTGGTTGCGAATGTTGGCCATCTCGAAGAGATATTTGTTGAGGCCGGCGGTGCGGAGCATGTCCT
>DASWLF010000488.1:0-3241 GCA_036396255.1 Desulfobaccales bacterium | reverse complement strand
GCATTGGCAATTTCTATTTTTCGTAGGGGCGGGGTTTCCCCGCCCAATAAATGGCCCTTCTTATACCAGGGCGGGGAGACCCCGCCCCTACATGGCGCTTAAGTGAACAGTATTACCCCTAAATCCCCCTTTAGAAAAGGGGGACTTGAGATTGGTTTACAAGATTTATCAAGGAGTTATCTTTAATTACCCCCCTTTCTTAAAGGGGGGGGAGGGGGGATTATAATACCTTCCAGCGGCCAGCATAATGATCTTGATTCTTTTGCATAGGTCTTTACTTGGTATTTATCCTTGTCGATTTTTCACCCTATATATGGTGCAACTTGATGCTCCATGATCCCCCCACTTACCTGGATGGCCTCATAGTTTTAGGCGCCCGGGTCAACCCCCAGGGCGAGCCGGGCCGGGTGGCCCGCATGAGGTTGCGCCACGCCCTGGAACTCTGGCGCCATCGCTATCCCGGGAGTTACATCTTCATCACCGGGGGCCGGCGGCCGGGCACCATCATTTCCGAAGCCGCCGCCATGGCCCAGTGGCTCCAGGACTGGACCGCCGCCAACTGGGGAGTCGAGGCCCAGGAGTCCCTGGCCTGCCGCATGATCCTGGAGGAGTTGAGCCACAACACCGCGGCTTCGGCCCGCCACCTCCTGCCCCTGGTGCAGCAGCTACAGCTCAACACCCTGGGCCTGGTGAGCGACGCCCTGCACATGCGCCGGGCCCGGTTCCTGTTCCGGCGGTATTTTGCCCGGCACGGCATTGCCATCCACCCCTTTCCCGTCCCCGGAGTCCTGAAACACTACTGGCAGCGGCGCCGCTACCTGTGGCTGGGGAAAATGGCCCTGCGGGAGGGGGGCGCCTGGCTCAAGGTCCTGGGCGGCCTGCCCTGGGGGCGGCAGAAACCACGCTAAAGATGATGTTGGGAAAGTGATTTCTGAGGAGGCCCGGGGGACCAAAGCCCGCTGGCCGCCTTAAGAACTCCTACCAATCCCCCAAAGTGGGGATAGCCCGGTGGGCAGCCCCGGAGAGCGGCCGGCGCCCCGGCAAAACTCAAAACTCCGGCCCTAAAACCGAAAAAAAACTTGACACCCACCGGGAATGGGAATAAAAAGTTTCAGATATAAGAAAATTTTCACAAGTTTACCACACGGATCGATCATGCTGGAGATCAAACGCCCCGTCAGCTCCCCTTTAAGCCCCGAGCAAGTTAAAGCCATCCAGGAAACCGTCAGCCGCTGCCAGGCCACCAAAGGCGGCCTCCTGCCCGCGCTCCATGCGGTGCAAGGCATCTGCGGCAACTGGCTGCCCCTGGAAGCCTTGAAACTGGTGTCTCAGGGCCTGGATATTCCCTACCCCTACCTTTACGGCGTCATGAGTTTTTACACCATGTTTTCGCCGACGCCCCGGGGAAAATACCTCATCCGCATGTGCGAGTCGCCCCCCTGCCACATCTGGGGCGCCGACGACCTGCTTGCCGTGCTCCAGGACGAGTTGGGGATTGAGCACGTGGGGGAAACCACCTCCGACGGCCTTTTCACCCTGGAGCAGACCGCCTGCCTGGGGGTTTGCGAGGTCTCCCCGGCCATGCAGATCAACGAAGTGGTCTTCGGGCGCCTCACCCCGGAGCGCCTCAAGAATATCATTGCCGATTACCGGGCCGGAAAGACCGTGGATTTCCGCACCCTGCCCCGCACCACCAACGCCCTGAGCGACTATCCGCCCAGTCCCGACGAGCTGGTGCTCCTGGCCAACGTCGATCAAATCGACCCCATGAGCCTGGACGCCTATCTGGGGCGCGGCGGCTACGAAGGGCTCAAAAAGGCCCTGGCCATGACCCAGGAAGAGGTGGTGGACACGGTGAAAAACTCCGGCCTCCGTGGCCGGGGCGGCGCCGGCTTCCCCACCGGCCTCAAGTGGTCCTTCACCCGGCCCAGCCCCATCTTCCCCAAGTACATCGTCTGCAACGCCGACGAGGGAGAGCCGGGCACCATCAAGGACCGCTACATCATGGAGGGCGACCCCCACAAGGTGTTGGAAGGCATGGCCATCGCCGGCTACGCGGTGGGGGCCAGCGTCGGCTACATCTACGTGCGGGGCGAATACTACCTGTGCATGCACCGGCTGAACAAAGCCATTGCCGACGCCACCGCCCAGGGATTCCTGGGCGACAACATCCTGGGCCGCGGCTTCTCTTTCCACATCCAGGTGCAGACCGGCGGCGGTTCTTACGTCTGCGGCGAGGAAACCGCGCTCATCGAGTCCATCCAGGGCGAACGGGGCAACCCCCGGGTCAAGCCGCCCTTTCCCGGCCAGGTGGGCGTCTGGTACAAGCCCACCATCGTCAATAACGTGGAGTCCCTTTCCGCGGTGCCGGCCATCCTGGTCAACGGCGCCGAATGGTACAAGTCCAAGGGCACCGAGGACACCGCCGGCACCAAGATCATGCAGGTGGTGGGCCACGTCAACCGCCCCGGCATTGTGGAGGCCAACCTGGGGATGCCCCTCAGGGAACTCATCGACCAGTACGGCGGCGGGGTCAGGTCCGGCCATACCTTCAAGACCTGCCAACCCGGCGGCGCCTCGGTGGGGTTCATCCTGGCCGAACACCTGGACACCCCCATCGAGCACGGCGCCTTGTATAAGATCGAGGGCGGCCTGGGGTCCGGCACCATGCTGGTGATGGACGACAGCGTCTGCGTCATCGACGTGGTCAAGTGCCTGCTGTACTTTTTCCAGCACGAGTCGTGCGGCTTCTGCCTCCCCTGCCGCCGGGGCACCCGGGTGCTCTACGAGATGATGTGCAAGGTGGCCGCCGGCCAGGGCACCCAGGCCGACCTGGACCGGATGCTCGTGCTCGCCAAGGCCATGGTGGACAGCGCCAACTGCGCCCTGGGGTGGAGCCCTTACTCCTTCCTCAAGACCACCATGGAGCGCTTCAAGGAGGAGTACGACGCCCATTTGGCGGGGTCCTGCCCCCTGGGGGTGTGCAAGGAAGAAGCGCACCATTAGGACAACCCGTAGGGGCGGGTTTCAAACCCGCCCCTACATAAAAATAATAGTGGCACAGGCTTTCCAGCCTGTGCAGATGCACCGGCAAGATGCCGGCACCAGCAAAGTATCCAGAACCTGCTTAAACAACCTGGCGGTACAACCATAGAGTTAAAGGTTGCCATATGCTGATCGACTACTTGCCGGTATTGATTTACCTGATCGTCGTCATCGGGCTCATCGGGATGATCGTGCT
>DASWLF010000487.1:0-5350 GCA_036396255.1 Desulfobaccales bacterium | reverse complement strand
ATGCCCGCTTTTGTCACTGGCATGGCCGGCGACCTCAACCTGGCCGCGGAAACCACCATGCGCATGGAGTGATTGGCCTATGCCTCGCTTGCCTTCCTGGATGTGGCTGTTGTTGACGGTGGTGTTCGCCGCCGCCGCGGGAATGGCCTGGCTCAAAAACCGACCGCAGTCCCCCCCTACCCCGGTGGAACTGGCCCGGGTCGTGGTGGCCAACAAAGACCTGGGCCCGGCCACCCGGCTGTCGCCGGAGTCGCTGCAGGTGGAGAAATGGCGCCCGGAATCCGTTCCCAAGGGCTCCTTTGCCCAGGTGGAACTGCTGGAGAGCCGGGTCACCGCCTACCCCTTTACCGAAGGGGAGCCCATCCTGGAAAGAAAGCTGGCCCCCAGGGGGACGGCTCCGGGGCTCACCGCTCTTTTGCCTCCTAATAAGCGGGCCATGACCGTCAAGGTGGACGAAGCCTCCGGGGTGGCCGGCTTCGTCACCCCCGACAACCGGGTGGACGTGGTGGTGACCGTGGATAAAGGGGAATTCAGCAAAAATCCCATGTCCAAGGTAATATTCCAGAACCTGAAGGTCCTGGGCATCGGCCAGCGCATCGAACACCGTCCCGGGGACAAACCCCTGGTGGTGCCCACGGTCACCCTGGAAGTGACCCCGGCAGAAGGGGAGCGCCTGGCCCTGGCCGCCCAGGAGGGGCGCATCTCTCTGGTACTGCGGGGCCAGGACGACGCCCTCATAGTGGAAACCCAGGGAGCGATGGCTAACCGGATGTTCGGGACCCTGGCCAGCAAAGAGGAAAGCCCGGCGCCACCGGCGCGCCGCACCGTGGAGGTGATTCGGGGATTGCAGCGCGACGGCGAAGGGTTCTGAAAGGCGCGGCCTCGCCTCTTGGGACCAATTTTAGTTGGAGGACTCGGCCATTAACTTTCTAGTCTATTACCACTCGCCGGAACATGGCGATTATCTGAAGCAAGTCGTCAGCTCTTCCGGTTCCGGGCTGCTGGTGGACGCGGGCGACTTCAAGGACTTGCCCGCCCGGGGCGAGAACGGCGCCCAGGTGATCCTGCTGGAGTACCAGGAGAACAACCCGGAGCTGGACCGGTGGATCGAGGAAACCGCCGCGGACCCCAATAGTCCGGCCATCTTTCTCTATTTCCCCCAAATCTCCACCACCTCCTTGCTGAAGGCCCTGCGCCTGGGGCCCAGGGAGTGCTTCACCTATCCCATCAAGGAAGAGGAATTCCAGCAGGCGGTGACCCGGATGCTCTCCCGGGCGGCCGGTAAGCCGGGGCCCACCAGGGTCCCCCGCATCGTTTCCTTTTTGGGCTGTAAGGGCGGCGCCGGAACCACTTTTCTGGCCGCCAACGCCGCTACCCTCCTGGCCCAGGAGCACCAGGGGCAGGTCCTGCTCATGGACCTGGACTTGCAGTTCAGCCAACTCGTTTACTTCTTTGATGTCAAGCCCTCCCAGACCTTGGGCGATGCGGTGAGCCACTTTGCTGAGTTGGATGTTAACTATCTGAAGTCCATCCTTTACCCTTACAACAAGCAGCTCCAGATTTTACCGGCCCCGGCCCGCCTGGAGGAAGGGGAAAACGTGACCCCGGAGCACGTGGAGAAGATCTTGGCCAACGCTAAGAAACTGCCGGGCTTCGGCTGGATCTTGATTGACGCCGGCCACCGGTTCGGTGAAGTCACCTTGAAGGCCGTGGAGCTGTCCGACGAACTGGTGCTGGTGGCCGCCCCTTCCATTGCCGCCCTGTCCAATGCCAGGAAACTGCTGGAACTGCTGCAACTCCTGGGCCTGGAGAGGCTCACCACGAGGTTGTGGCTCAATGCCTGGCAGAAAACCGAAGACCTGTCCCTGGAAGAGGTGGCCACTTTCTTGGGGCGGCAGGTGAGCGGCACCGTCAGGTACGACCACCGGCAGGTGGCCCGCAGCATCAATGAAGGGCGCCCCCTGGCGGAGACGGCTCCCCGCCATGCCGTGTGCCAGGACCTGAAGACCATGGTGGCCGCACTCAAGGGGGAGGAGCCTGCCGCCAATAACCACGGCCTGGGTTGGAGCTGGCTGAGACGGTTGGGAGGCCGAAGCTAGTCATGGGTATCATGGCCCGCCTCAAAGAGCGCCTCCCCCCGGGGCGGTCCCCGGTGATGGCGCCCAACCGGGAGGACGACCAGAAGGACCTGAAAAAGGAGATTGCCTTCAACGAACTGAAGGCCAAGATTCACTTTCAGATGCTCAACCTTCTGGACCTCTCCCGACTCTCGGAGGCGCCGGACAGCATCTTGCAGGAGGACTTGCGCAAAGGCATCGATATCATCCTGGCGGAAGGAAAACAGGTGCTGCCCCTGCCCGAAAAGGAGAGGCTGTGCAAGGAGATCCGGGACGAGTTGCTGGGCTACGGCCCCCTGGAGCCGCTGCTGCACGACCCCAGCGTCGGGGACATCCTGGTCAACGGCTACGACCTGATCTTTGTGGAACGCCGGGGGAAACTGGAGCGCTCCACCATCCGCTTCAACGACAACGCCCATTTGGTCAAGATCATCGAGAAAATCGCCTCGGGGGTGGGGCGCCGGGTTGACGAGTCCTCGCCCATGGTGGACGCCAGGTTGCCGGACGGCTCCCGGGTGAACGCCATCATTCCGCCCCTGGCCCTGGACGGGCCCGCCCTGTCCATCCGGAAATTCGCCAAGGTCCCCCTGCGGGTTTCCGACCTCATCGACTTCAACTCCGTCACCATGGAAATCGCCCAGGTGCTGGAAGCCATGGTCAAGGCCCGCCTCAACATCCTCATCTCCGGCGGCACCGGCACCGGCAAGACCGTTTTTTTAAACGTGCTCTCCAGCTTCATCCCCAACGATGAGCGCATCATCACCATCGAGGACTCGGCGGAGCTCCAGATGCAGCAGGAACACGTGGTGCGCCTGGAAACCCGGCCCCCCAATCTGGAGGGTAGCGGCGAGGTCACCCAGCGGGACCTGGTGCGCAACGCCCTCCGGATGCGGCCGGAGCGCATCATCCTGGGCGAAGTCCGGTCCGGTGAAGCCCTGGACATGCTCCAGGCCATGAACACCGGCCATGACGGCTCCCTGGCCACCATCCACGCCAACTCACCCCGGGACGCCCTCTCCCGCCTGGAGACCATGGTCTCCATGGCCGGCTTGAATATCCCGGACCGGGCCATCCGGCATCAGATCACCTCCGCCATCCAGGTGGTTCTCCAGCTGGCCCGGTTGAGCGACGGCAGCCGCAAGATGATGAATCTCAACGAGATCGTGGGCATGGAAGGCGAGACCATCACCATGCAGGAGATCTTCAGCTTCGAGCTCATGGGGATCACGGAAGACCGCCGGGTGAAAGGCCAATTCGTCACCAGCGGCATCCGCCCCAAGTTCATGAAACGCCTGGAGGCCATGGGTATCCAGCTTCCCGCCCGGGTCTTCCAGGAGGGTTCCTGATCCCGCGGCCATGCATGCCCTACTGTTAACCCTGGTTCTGTTGAGCTCCCTCTGCCTGGCCGCGGCCACCTATCATATCCTGGCGGCCCCCCAGGGCCGGCACCAGCGGCGGCTGAAAAAGCGCCTGAGCCAGCTCCGGGGCGCCATCAGCTATCAACCCGAAGAGTCCTTGCTGAGCTCCGCCGGCGGCCTCCCCCGCCTCAATCAATGGCTGGAGCAGCACCGCGCCTTGCAATCGTGGCGCACCCGGATGCTCCAGGCCGCGATTCACTGGCAGCTGTCCACCTTTCTCTCCCTGGTCCTTCTGGCCGCCGCCCTGGGATTGGGCCTGGGCTTCCTGCGGTGGGGATTGCCGGGGGCCGCGGCCGGCTGCCTGTTGGGAATGGTGCTGCCCTTCAAGGTCCTGGCGTTCAAGGCCAAGCGCCGCCTGAAAAAATTTGAGAAACAGCTCCCCGATGCCCTGGAGCTGCTGTCCCGGGGCCTGAAGGCGGGCCACGCCTTCGCTTCCGGGCTGCAGCTGGTGGCCGACGAGATGCCCAACCCCATCGGCGGCGAATTTTTTAAAACCTTCAAAGAATACAACCACGGCATGGACCTGAACACGGCTTTGCTCCATCTCTGCCAGCGCCTCGACCTGCGCGACCTGAGGTTTTTCACCACCGCGGTCATGATCCAGCGGGAAACCGGGGGCAACCTGGCGGAAATTCTGGATAAAATCGCCACCCTGATCCGGGAGCGCTTCAAACTGCGCAACCAGATCCAGGCCCTCACCGCGGAGGGGCGCCTGTCCGGGGTCATCCTGCTGCTGCTGCCCCCGGCCACCGCCCTGGCGCTCTTTTATCTGAACCCCGATTATGTGATGCTGCTGGTGAATCACCCCATGGGGCGCATGATGGCCATAACCGCCCTGTTCTTTCAGGCGCTGGGGATCATCACCATCCGCAAAATCGTCCGGATCAAGGTTTGAGGCGGGAAGATGAGCGTAGTTCCCATTCTTTTCGGTTTGCTGATGGCCGCCGCCGCGGCTTGTTTGCTCCTGTCGCTGCAGGGAGCCAGCCCGGTGCACCGCAGGCTCCAGACCCAGGGGAGGACGGAGCAGGGCCTGATCCGGGAGGCGGAGGAGCCCCCGGTGCTGCCCCTGGCCTTTGTCAAGAAATGCGAGCAAAAATTAGGATTCCAGAAAGACAGTCCCAAGTTTAAGGAAACCAAGAGAAGCCTGGCCCAGGCCGGCTACCGCAGCGACCGGGCCCTGGCGATCTACCTGGGGCTGAGGTTGGGATTGGCCCTGGCCCTGCCCATTCTGGCCCTGCCCTGGGTGCTGAAGCAGCCCTGGAACAAAGGCTTCATGATGGCGGTCCTCTATCTGCTGCTGCCGGCCGGTTACTTCCTGCCGGCCCTGGTCCTGGGGCGCCTCATCGCCGCCCGCCAGAAAAAGATCAGGGAGAGCCTGCCCGACGCCCTGGACCTGATGGTGGTCTGCGTGGAAGCCGGCCAGGGGCTCAACGCCGCCATGAAGCGGGTGGCCGAGGAGATGCAGCGCAGCGATCCCCACCTGGCCTCCGAAGTCATCCAGGTCAACCTGGAGATCAACGCCGGCGCCGAAAGGGAGCAGGCCCTGCGAAACCTGGCGGAGCGCACCGGGGTGGAAGAAGTCTCCTCCCTGTGCAACATCCTCATTCAAAGCGACCGCTTCGGCACCAGCATCGGCCAGGCCCTCAAGGTGCAATCCGAAACCCTGCGCACCACCCGGCGCCAGAAGCTGGAGGAACTGGCGGCCAAGACCCCGGTGAAACTGGTCTTCCCCCTGCTGCTGTTCATCTTTCCCACCATCATGGTGGTCATCCTGGGCCCCGCGGTGATCCGCATCTCGGAAACCCTGCTGAAATA
>DASWLF010000486.1:0-3929 GCA_036396255.1 Desulfobaccales bacterium | reverse complement strand
GCCAGGCCTTCCGCTACCTGCCGGTCTTTAAGCCGGTGGCGGTGGTGTGTCACCTGGGCTACGAAGACCGCTTCTACGGCTGGAACCGGGAAGAATGGCTGGCCCGGGCCGCGGCCACCTGGAAGGAGCTCGCGGCCCGGGCCGCAGTACACGGGGCCGCGGTGATGCTGGAGAACGTCTATGAAACCGACCCGGAGATCTTCCTGGAGGTCCTGGACCGGGTGCGGGCCCCCAATCTTAAGGTCTGCTTCGACGTGGGCCATCTGCTGGCCCTCAGCACCGGCGACTTCCCCCGGTGGCTTAAGACCCTGGCCCCCGTCATTGGCCAGTTGCACCTCCACGACAATGCCGGCGAGGGCGACACCCACCAGGCCCTGGGCACGGGCCGGGTGCCCCTGAAAGAGGTCCTCCAATACCTGGCCGGCGCCGGCCGGCGCCCCCTCATCACCATAGAGCCCCACCAGGAAGGGAGCCTGGACCCCTCCCTGGAATACCTGGCCGGCATCTGGCCCTGGGATTGATGGCAACGAATTAGTTGCCTTCAAAAAGGAATCTTATGCCAACACAAAAGATGAAGAAGAAACAAATCAAATTCATTACCAATGAACTCTGGATTCTTGCATGGAATGCCTCCGTTCAGCGGGCTAACATATTCAAAAAGGACAGGAACCCTACCTCAAGAGTGGAAAGCAAATTTCGCAAAGACGTCATTGAATTCATCGATAAGACGATAATTCCACAATATGCTAATGGCTGTAATGAAGATCAGCATTATAAAAACATCGACGATTTAATCGCTTATGCGAATAAAGTTGATCCAGGAATCCTGAGCGAATCAGGATATAAGTATGGGGTTGCCCAGAAATTGCTAAACTTAGCCCTTAAATATTACTGGTGCCAAGGTCTTGTAATGGAACCACCACACTGTCCTGTTGACCGGATTGTCATAAGCAATACACGGTACAGCAATGAGATTAATTGGACCCAAATTACAGAAAAAGCACAGTATCATAAAATTATCGAAGAAATAAAGGTTCTTGCCAATGAGAAGGGTAAATCGATCCCTTTATGGGAACTTGAAATTTTCGAAAGAAGATAAAAGACCCCCCCTTTGAAAAAGGGGGGTAGGGGGGATTTTAATAAGCGACTATGCTCAAATATAACGCCAATCTGAAATCCAAGGCACGGCAACTCCGACAGAACCTGAGTGACAGTGAGCGTGCCTTATGGAGACGGTTGCGTGGTAAACAGCTTGCAGGAGTACAATTTTACCGTCAGAAACCAATTGGCGATTATATTGTTGATTTCTATGCGCCCAAGGCAAAATTGGTTATCGAAATAGACGGTTACCAGCATCTTGAAGCCCCCGGCGCTGAAAAGGATAAAAAACGGGACGAATATTTATTTAGGTTTGGGCTAACCGTTCTCCGCTTCAATAGCAGACAAGTTTTAAAAGAAACCGAGGCCACATTGGAAGTCATCTATCGCGCGATTGTGGGGCGAATGGCTGAATAAATCCCCCCTATCCCCCCTTTTACAAAGGGGGGAATGGGAGGTCCAGAAATTACCGCTTATATCCATGGCACAAGCACTCCGGCCACCTTATTCCTTTACAGCCCCGGGCCGGATCAGGTAAAATCCTTAATAATGTTTAGAAACCTCTGGGTCCAAGGGGGCGGCGGCTGGTCAACGATGCCGGCGGGAGCCCCAACTTCATGAAACGCCTGGCCATCCTCGGTTCCACCGGCTCCATCGGCACCAGCACCCTGGCGGTGGTGGCGGAGCATCCCGGGGAATTCCGGGTCACGGGCCTGGCCGCGGGCGTCAACGTCCGGCTCCTGGCGGAGCAGGTCAGGCAATTCCACCCGGCCCTGGTCTCGGTGCGGGATGAGGATGGGGCCCGCCAGCTCCGGGACTTGCTGCCCCAGGCCGCGGCCCCGGAAATCCTCAGCGGCCCGGCGGGCGTCCTGCAAGTGGCCACCGCCTCGGGGGCGGACATGGTGGTCTCCGCCCTGGTGGGGGCGGTGGGCCTTTCGCCTACCCTGGCCGCCATTGAGGCCGGCATCCCGGTGGCCCTGGCCAACAAAGAGACCCTGGTGGCCGCCGGCCCCCTGGTCATGGCCGCCGCCCGGCAGCGGGGGACGCCCCTCATCCCGGTGGACAGCGAGCACAGCGCCATCTTCCAGGCCTTGCAGGGACAGCGTCTGGAAGACCTCCGGCGCCTCTGGCTCACCGCCTCGGGGGGGCCCTTCCGATCGTGGGAGGCGCCGCGGCTGCAGCAGGTCACCGCGGCCCAGGCCCTGAAACACCCCAACTGGAGCATGGGGCCCAAGATCACCATCGACTCGGCCACCATGATGAACAAGGCCCTGGAGGTCATCGAGGCCTCGGTCCTGTTCGGCCTGCCGGTGGACCAGGTGGGCGTTTACATCCATCCCCAGAGCATCGTCCATTCCCTGGTGGAATTCGTGGACGGCTCGGTCATCGCCCAACTGGGGGTGCCGGATATGAGGTTGCCCATCGCCTATGCGCTGGCCTATCCCCGGCGCCTCCCCCTGAATGCGCCCCCTCTGGACCTTTGTCAAATTGCCCGGCTCACCTTTGAGCCTCCGGATATGACCCGCTTCCCGGCCCTGGCCCTGGGATACGCCGCGGCGCGGGCCGGCGGCACCATGCCCGCGGTGCTCAACGCCGCCAACGAAGTGGCGGTGGCCGCCTTCCTCCAGGGCCGCATCGCCTTTCTGGACATCCCCCGGGTGGTGGAGGCCGCCATGAGCGCCCACCCGTGCCAGCCCCTCACCAGCCTGGAGCAGGTGCTGGGCGTCAACCGCTGGGCCCGGGATTTTGCCCGGCAATTGATTCATCGGGGGATTTGATGGGGACGCGGCCAGCCTGGCGCCGCCCGGCGGGCCATGCCAGAACCGGACCGGTCAGCCCCAGAAGGGCTTCCCCCTGGCGTTCCGCCGGGATGGGGGTCAATGCCGGCAATGCAAGAAAATTACGGACCATTGACAATTTATTTCCATCGCCCCGGCCCCCCGGGTTATAATGGATAATGCGGAGGAGTATTGTAAACTAAGATGATGACCGTTCTGGCAACCCTACTTGTCCTGGGGATGCTCATATTCGTCCATGAGCTGGGTCATTTCTTGCTGGCGAAGCTGTTCGGCGTGCGAGTGGATGCCTTTTCTCTGGGCTTTCCTCCCAAGCTGCTGTATAAAAAGATCGGGGAAACGGAGTACCGCCTGTCGGTAATACCTCTGGGGGGCTACGTCAAGTTGTTGGGGGAAAATCCCAATGACGAAGTGCCTCCCGAGTTGGAGCCCTATTCTTTTATGCACCACCCCCTGTGGCACCGGTTCTGCATCGTCCTGGCCGGCCCTGGGTTCAACGTCTTCTTTGCCGCCGCGGCCCTTTCCCTGGTATTCGCTTTTTCGGGCATCCCTTACCTCACCACCGAGATCGGCAGCGTCAAAGACGATTCCCCGGCGGCCCTGGTCGGTCTCCAGAAAGGCGACCAGGTCCTGGCGGTGTCGGGCCGGCCGGTGGAGCGCTGGGAGGAACTCTCCCAGAAAATTCGCCAGATCGGCGAGCACCCCGTGACCCTGACGGTGAAGCGGCACGACCGGGTCTTTACGGTGGAAGTGGTGCCCCAGCGCATGGAAACTTCCGACATCTTCGGGGCCAAAGTCTTCGCCATGATCATCGGCATCTCGTCCGGGGACCGCCTGGTCACCCGGCAGGTGGGCGTCCTGGAGGCCGTGAATGAAGGGACATTATACACGGTCCGGTTCTCCTGGCTGACGCTGCAAAGCTTTTACAAGCTCATCGCCCGGGAAGTGCCCCTGAAGAGCATCGGCGGCCCCATCCTGATAGCCCAGGTGGCGGGCAAACAGGCGGAATTGGGGGTGTCTTATCTGGTGCAGTTC
>DASWLF010000485.1:0-3939 GCA_036396255.1 Desulfobaccales bacterium | reverse complement strand
CAGGATGAGGATGGCGGTTACCGTCAGGGTGAGGGCCGGCCCGATACTGCTCAGTTGGAAGCTGGGGATGTTGATGGTCATGGCGCCTCCCCCTTAAACACTTGGGATAGACTGACCTTGGTTTCTTTTGCCTTTTCCATCATGGCCAGGAAGTTTTCCGTGGTTGCCTTGGTTTTATCCAGAAAGGGGCTGGGATAGACGCCGATCCAGACGATGAAGAGAATGAGGGGCGCGAAGATGGCGATCTCCCGCCAGGAGAGGTCCTTGAGGTCCCGGTTCTTATCGTTGGTCACTTCCCCGAACATCACCCGCTGGAACATCCACAGCATGTAGCAGGCGGCGAAGATGACCCCGGTGGCTCCCAGGACGGCGTACAGCTTGTTGGTCTTAAAGGTGCCCAGGAGAATGAGAAACTCGCCCACGAAGCCGTTGAGACCCGGCAGCCCGATGGAAGACAGGGAGACGATCAAAAAGATGGCGGCGTAGACGGGCATGGGGGTGGACAGCCCCCCGAAGTCGGCGATCATCCGGGTGTGGCGCCGCTCGTAGATCATGCCCACGATCAAGAACAGGGCCCCGGTGGAGAGTCCGTGGTTGATCATCTGGATGATGCCCCCCTGGACCCCGGGCATGGTGAAGGTGAAGATCCCCAGCATGACGAAGCCCAGGTGGCTGACGGAAGAGAAGGCGATGAGGCGCTTCAGGTCTTTTTGCATCATGGAGACCAGGGCCCCGTAAATGATGCCGATGAGGGCCAGGATGGAAAACAGGGGCACGAAGTAATGGGCCGCCTGGGGAAAGAGCGGCATGTTAAAGCGCAGGAAGCCGTAAATCCCCATCTTCAGGAGCACCGCGGCCAGGATGACGGAACCCACGGTGGGGGCTTCGGTGTGGGCGTCCGGCAGCCAGGTGTGGAAGGGGAACATGGGGACCTTGATGGCGAAGGCCAGCCCGAAGGCCAGGAACATCCAGAACTGCATATGGAAGGGGATATTCAGGCCGTACATCTTCAACAGGTCAAAGGTATAGGTGCCGGTGGTGGCGCCGTAATGGAAGTAGAGGACCAAAATGGCCACCAGCATCAGCAGGGAGCCGAACATGGTGAACAGGAAGAACTTGATGGCCGCATAGACCCGGCGGGCCGGATTGCCCCAGACCCCGATCAACAGGTACATGGGGATGAGCATCACTTCCCAGAAGACGTAGAAGAGGAAGAGGTCCAGGGAGACAAAGACGCCGATCATGCCGCTCATCAACGCCAGCAGGCAGATCATGAACTCCTTGACCCGGTGCTGGATGTCCTCCCAGGTGGCCAGGACGCAGATGGGAGTCAGGAAGGTGGTGAGCAGGATGAGCAAGAGGGAAAAGCCGTCCACCCCCACGTAGTAGCTGATGCCGTAGCTGGGGATCCAGTCGCGGCGCTCGACGAACTGCATGGCCGCGGTCTGGCCGTTGAAGGAGAACCACAGGGGCAGGGAGAAGCAGAACTCCACCAGGGATATGGCCATGGTGGCGATTTTGAGGCCCCGCTGGTTCTCCTTGTTCAGGAACAGCAGGAGCCCGATCCCCGCCACGGGGAAGAAGATGAGAATGGAGAGGATGGGTAGTTGCATGGATCCCCCCTAACGCCCTATTAAGTAGCCGGCAATGAGCACCACCCCGATGAGGATGGCCAGAGCATAGTTTTGCACGAAGCCGGTTTCCAGTTTGCGGAGATGGCCGCTGAGCCAGGCGACGGTGCCGGCGCTGCCGTTCACCGCGCCGTCCACCACTTTTTCGTCCACCCCGCGCCACAGGAAGTCGGAGCCCCGTTTGATGGGTTCCACCACGGTGGCGTCGTAGATTTCGTCCATGTAGTACTTGTGGTAGACCAGGTCGTAGATGGTGCGGAACTTGTCGGTCACCATGGCGGGCAGCTCCGGCCGCTTGAGATAGAACTTGTAGGCGGTGTAGATGCCGATGGCGGCCACCGCCATGGAAAAGATCATCATGGTGATTTCAAAGGAGGCGGAGGCATGCGCCTCGTGGACCATGGGGGTGATGGACGGAGCCAGGAACTCCTTGAACTTGTTGGCCCCTTCGATGATGGGGAAGCCGATGAAGCCGCCCACCACCGAGAGCGCCGCCAGGGTCATCAAGGGCACGGTCATCAGGGGCGGCGACTCATGGGGATGGACATGGGGATCCACCCGGGACTCCCCCAGGAAGGTCAGGAACACCGCCCGGAACATGTAGAACGCGGTGATGAAGGCGGCCACGGTGGCGATGCCCCAGAAGACGTAGTGCCCGCTCACCAGGGAGTGGAACAGGATTTCGTCCTTGCTGAAGAAGCCGGCAAAGGGGAAGATGCCGGCGATGGCCAGGGTGGCCAGCAAGAAGGTCCAGTAGGTGATGGGCATGTATTTTTTCAGGTGCCCCATGTGGCGCATATCCTGTTCGCCGTGCAGCCCGTGGATCACGGACCCGGACCCCAGGAAGAGGAGAGCTTTGAAAAAGGCGTGGGTCATGAGATGGAAGATGCCGGAGGTAAAGGCCCCCACGCCACAGGCCAGGAACATATACCCCAGTTGGCTCACGGTGGAGTAAGCCAGGACGCGTTTGATGTCATATTGGGCCATGCCGATGGTGGCGGCGAAGATGGCGGTGATGGCCCCCACCGCGGCCACCACCGTCAGGGAGACCGGGGCCAGCACGTACAGGGTGCTGCAGCGGGCCACCATATAGACGCCGGCGGTCACCATGGTGGCCGCGTGGATCAAGGCGGACACCGGGGTGGGGCCTTCCATGGCGTCGGGCAGCCAGGTATAGAGCGGCAACTGGGCCGACTTGCCGGTGGCCCCCACGAAGAGGCACAGGGTGATGGCGGTGATGACGCCGGTGCCCACCGGATACTTGGCGGCCAGGGCGAAGACCTCCCGGAAGTTGATGGTGTCGAAGGTCCAGAAAATCAGGAAGATGCCCAGGAGGAAGCCGAAGTCGCCGATGCGGTTGACCACGAAGGCCTTCTTGGCCGCGTCGCTGGCGGACTGTTTCTCATACCAGTGGCCGATGAGCAGATAAGAGCAGAGCCCCACCCCCTCCCAGCCCACAAACATCAGCAGGAAGTTGTTGGCCGAGACCAGGAGGAGCATGGCAAAGACGAAGAGGTTGAGATAGGAGAAGTACCGGTAAAACCCTTCATCATCGTGCATGTAGCTGATGGAGTAGATGTGGATGAGGGTGCTCACCCCGGAGACCACCAGCAGCATGATCAGGGACAGGGGATCCACCAGGAAGGCGGCTTCAGCCTTGAAGGTGCCGGAAGAGATCCAGGTGAAGACCGTCTTCTCCACCGGCCGGGCCTCCACCGGCAGGTTGAGGTATTGCCAAAAGATACTGACGGTGACCAGGAAACTCAGGCCCACGGCCAGGGAGCCGATGGTCCCCACCACCCCCTTGGGGAGGCTTTTGCCCAACAGGCCGTTGACCAAAAAGCCGATGAAGGGGAACAGGGGAATCAGCCAGACATAATCCATCATGGAGTTCGCCTCACCACTTGAGGATATTGAGATCGTCCACGTACACGGTGCCCCGGTTGCGGAAGATGGCCACGATGAGGGCCAGCCCCACGGCCACCTCCGCGGCGGCTACGGTCAGCACAAAGAACACGAACATCTGGCCGTCCACCGCCTTGAAGTAGTCGGCAAAGCCGATGAAGGCCAGGTTGACGGCGTTGAGCATCATCTCGATGCACATCAAGATCACCAGGATGTTGCGCCGCACCAGGACCCCGATCACCCCCAGGGCGAACAAGGCCACGCTTAAGGCCAGATAATATGACAAGGGCACTACCATCAGGGATTTCCCCCTAGTTGCGTCTTTGCGCCTTAGCGTGAGACATTAACTCAATTAGCGTCTTTGCGCCTTTGCGTCTCAGCGTGAGACATAAACTTCATTTCA
>DASWLF010000484.1:0-2610 GCA_036396255.1 Desulfobaccales bacterium | reverse complement strand
CGCCTGGCGGGGCTCTAGGGAGGGAGGGAAGAAAAACTTGGGGGGAGGGCCAGGGATACTTACAAAAAAGTCCCTGCCCTTCCCCCAAGCCCCCCTCCCAACCCGCATACATAAGGGCGACCCGCCGGGTCGCCCCTTAATGTAGGGTGGGCACTGCCCACCATTTCCTTATTTGGTGGCACAGGCTTTCCAGCCTGTGCAAAAAATGTCGGGTGGGGACTGCCCACCATGCAATGTGGGGTGCGCCCTGCGTACCATCTTTGTGGGAAGAATTTTTAGGGAAACCCTGCTTTTTTTCAAAAGCAAGGTTCCCCCAAACCCCCTCCTGGAAAAATATAAAATTATGTCCGGTGCAGGCGTGGCCGAAAGCCACGACTGCACCGGACAAAACGTCACCAAATTATTACTCGGAGCGAGAAACCAATTGCCCTTTCTGAAACGTAGGGGCACGGCGGGCCGTGCCCTCAAACCGAGCCAAGGCAATTTCTTTAATGCTCCGAATAATGGGTCATCTGAAAACGGGGGAGGCCTGCGTTTGCCGGCAGCCAGCCCCACCATTTGGCTCAAGCGCTTGGGACTGAACCTCCTGGAGTTCTTTCTGCCCCGCCTCTGCCTCTTCTGCGGCGCCAGGGTGGGGGAAGAGGCGGCCCAGGCCCTCTGCCCGCAGTGCGAAAGCGAAATTGAGTGGGTGGCCAGCCCCCTGTGCACCCGCTGCGGGGTGGTCTTTGCCGCCAAAGACGGCGGCGACCGCCTCTGCGGCACATGTACGACGGACCCGCCCCCCTTCGCCCGGGCCCGGGCCGCGGCCATCTACGACGGGCCGGTGGCCGCGGCGGTCAAGCGCTTCAAATTCGGGCGCCAGATGGCTTATCTGCCGCTGATGCAAAGCTGGCTCCAGGCGCCCCCCTGCCGGGAGCTGGCGGCCGCCGCCGACCTGGTGGTCCCCGTGCCCCTGCACCCCCGGCGCCTCAAGGCCCGGGGCTTCAACCAGGCGTGGCTGTTGGCCCAGGCCTTTCCGGAGGCTCCCCTGGCCCGGGAGGCCCTGGTGCGGCAGCGTCACACCGTGCCCCAGGTGGGCCTCAACCCCAGGCAGCGCCTGGTCAACGTCAAGGACGCCTTTGCGGTGCCGAACCCGGCCCTGGTCCAGGGCAAAAGCGTCTTGCTGGTGGACGACCTCTTCACCACCGGGGCCACGGCCAGGGAGTGCGCCCGGGTGCTGCGCCGGGCCGGGGCCCCCCGGGTGGAAGTGCTCACCGTGGCCCGGGTGAAGCATGAATAAGTCTCACACCAAGGACCCCAAGAACTGTTTTCGTTCCCAAGCGAACCATCATGACCTAAAGGTCACAACGAAACATGGAAATACTTTTCTCGATAGGTGCCTTATTGTAGGGGCGCACCCGCGTGTGCGCCTTCAGGGCGGACACATGGGTCCGCCCCTACAACTGGCTGAGAGCAAGTTAGGTATTTTCATATAAAGCTCGGGAACGTTGGTCTCACCTTGGTGACCTTGGTGGTCTTGGTGGTGATATTTTTATCTAACAGGAGCAACGACTTTGACTGAATGCAACACCGCCCACAAGCTGGCGGACCGGGAGGACGCGGCCCGCTGGGTCCGGGGCCTCCAGGCGCAGGGGCAGAAGGTGGTTTTCACCAACGGCTGCTTCGACCTGCTGCACCCGGGCCACGTGGCTTACCTGGAGCAGGCCCGCTCCCTGGGGGATGGACTCATCGTCGGGGTGAACACCGACGCCTCGGTTAAGCGCCTGCTCAAGGGCGCCGGCCGCCCCGTGACGAAGGAAGGCGACCGGGCCCGGGTGCTGGCCGCCCTGACCTGCGTGGATAAGGTGGTGCTCTTCGGGGATGACACCCCCCTGGAGCTGATCACCGCGCTGCGGCCGGACGTGCTGGTGAAAGGCGGCGACTACGCCCTGCACGAGATCGTAGGCCGGGAAGTGGTTGAGAACCGGGGCGGCCGGGTCCTGGCCCTGCCCCTGGTGCCGGGCTATGCCACTACCGCGCTCATCCAGCGTATCCGGACCGGAAGTTAAAGCGAGATAGGCGGGCGATCTCCGCCATCCTTCCCCTGGCTGCGGCCATCCATCACCTCACGATAAATTCCCATCAAGGATTTAATATCGAGACGTTATCGAAATCTTACGAAAATTCATGCTATTGGCAAGATAACATCAATCTCGGCATCCACGAATACTGGACCTCAGCTTCTCCATTGCCTCATTACTACCTATCGGTGCTGGATTAGGGTCTTTAAGCTCTAATTCGAGGAAAATTTACCTTTCCAAAGAAAGTTTTGTGCTATTATGCCGTGGATGAGAAGATTAGGCTTCAAGAACAGAAACTTAGGGGGATTTTCCCAGGGCAAAGAGGCTCCAAAAACCATTTTGGGACAGGGGTAAGCCAAAGCTGCCGCATAACCTCAGATAATCCCTGAAAGGAGAAAGTTTATAAAGGCAAGTCGGTATCTCGGCGCGTTCCTGATCCTGGGGCTGGCCTTGGCGGTTCTGGGCTGCACCGGCACCCTGCCTGAGCCCGGTTTAAGAATGAACTCAGAAACATATTCCATTATGATGAACTTTGGATGGATCGAGGAAG
>DASWLF010000483.1:0-9000 GCA_036396255.1 Desulfobaccales bacterium | reverse complement strand
GCGGTGGTGGCGGGATACGAACACAGCCTGGCCCTCAAGGCCGACGGCTCCCTCTGGGCCTGGGGGAATAACGGCAACGGCCAGCTGGGGGTGGCAGACACCCGCGACCGGAAGACCCCCACCCGGGTGCCGTTTCCCGGCGCCCTGCCCGGGATCCATTTGCTACTCCTGGGGAATTAGCGGGGTCGCCAGCGGCTGCCGGGATGCCGCCGGCCTACCCGAGGGCGGCAAGCCGGGGGTAAAATGCCGGGGCCCGGCGGCAACCGCGACCCGACGGCTGCCGGCGCTCGTCTCGGGCTCCGGCACGGAGCCCGGAAACCGGTTTGCCAGCAAATATAGGGCGTGCCGGGCACGCCGATTTATGGCGGCCAGGGGCCGCCCTATGGTCTCTGCTTGGGAACCCACCTGGAAGCAAGGCTCCGCTTTGCAAAAATGAATTTGACCGAGAAGCTATTTCAAAATCCCACCTGGCCATGAAAGGTCATTCTGAGGGAAGCGAAGAATCTCGTATTTTTAAAACTTGAGATCCTTCACGACGTTCAGGATGACAGGAAACACAGGTTTTGAAATAGCTTCTAGTTTTGGGGGGTTGGGAGGGATTTTTAGGGGAGGGAAGGGGAGGGGGGCTTCTGTCCCCCCTCCCTAAAATTATTGGGGCAACACTCTGCTATGCCGAAATTCTTTGCAGCAGGCTGGCCTTGATGCGGTCGAACTCCTCGGGGCTGATGACGCCTTCGTCCCGGAGCTTGAGGAACTCCGCCAGTTCCTCCCGCAACCTCTCCGGCGGCAGGCCGGCGGCCGCGGCGGCCTCCAGGGCCTGGGCCGCTGCGGCGTATGGGGCCTCCAGGGCCAGGGGCGCGGGCCGCCCCGCGGGCAGGGCCTGGCCCAAGCGGTCCTGGCCCCGGTAGCGCAGGGTGAGGACGCCGTTCATCAACGAGATTTCCACGTCTTGGCCGTTCTTGGTCGCTTCCCGCATCAGATCCTGAAATTCGCCACTCTGGGCCGCCATCTTGGATTTGAAATGGCCCCAGCGGCGGTAGACCCTCCAGACCAGCCAGGCGCACAGCACCGCAAAGGCGGCAAAGATCCAGGCGCTGAAGTCCAGGATGCCGGTGAGCCACACCAGGGCCACGATGAGGATAAAGGGGATGGCGATCAAAAAGATGAGCAGGCTGTAAAAGTTGGCCAGATTGCCCCAGGACGACACCGAGGGGTCCGGAGAATCAGCTTTTAGTCTGGAGAAGAATTTGCGCATCTTAAATACCTGTTTTCGGTTTTCGGTTTTCAGTTTTCGGTAAAACCATGGCAGGCTTCAGTTTGGCGTCTGGCTTTTTTGGTGATTGGGGGAAATTTCCCTCATCATTAATGATGAGAGATGCCGACCCTAATTAAACATAATAACCGAAAACCGAAAACAGAAAACCGAAAACTTTCATTAAACCGCTTTGAAAAAGGCCTGGTAGGCCTTGCAGGTCATGTAGAGGTCGGCCTTGGAGGCCACCTCAAAGGGGGAGTGCATGGACAGCAAGGGCGTGCCGCAGTCGATGATCTCCATCCCGTGGATGGCCAGGTACTTGGCGATGGTGCCGCCGCCGCCTTCGTCCACTTTGCCCAGCTGGCCGGCCTGCCAGATGACCCCGTGCTCCCGGAAGATCTTGCGGAGCCAGGCCACGTATTCGGCGTTGGCGTCGCTGGTGTAGTACTTGCCGCCGCTGCCGCCGTACTTGCTGAAGGCCACGCCGTAGCCCAGGCGGGCGGCGTTGCGTTTCTCGTGCACCTCGGGGTAATCCGGGTCCATGGCCCCGGTGACGTCGGCGGAGATGGCCTTGGAGGCCATGAGGGAGCGGCGCCGGGCCAGGGGGCTTTCCCCGGCCCGCTCCAGCAGCAGCTCCACCATCTCTTCCAGCAGGCAGCACTTGGCGGAGGTGTTGCCGTCGGAGCCCGTCTCCTCCTTGTCGTAGAACAGGGCCAGGCAGGTGTATTCCGGCTCCTGGAGGTCCAGGAGGGCGCGCAAGGAGGCATAGGCGCAGGAGCGGTCATCCTGGCCGTAGGCCCCCACCAGGCTGCGGTCCCAACCCAGGTCCCGGGCGGGGCCCGCGGGCACCAGTTCCAGCTCGGCGCTGATTAAGTCCTCCTCCCGGATGCCGTAGCGCTCCTCCAGATGCCTCAGGAGATAGAGCTTGAAACGCTCTTTGGTGTCCGCATCCCCCAGGGGCAGGGAGCCCACCAGGACGTTGAGTTTTTCGCCTTCGAAGGCCTCGGTGACCTTCTTGTCCATCTGGGCCTTGCGGGCCAGGTGGGGCAGGAGGTCAAGCACCGTGAAGACCGGGTCGCCGGGGTCTTCGCCCACGGTGAGCTCCACCCGGCGGCCGTCGCTCTTGAGGACCACCCCGTGGATGGCCAGGGGGCGGGCCAGCCACTGGTATTTCTTGATGCCGCCGTAATACTGGGTCTTCAGGAAGGCCAGGTCCGTGTCTTCGTACAGGGGGTATTGTTTCAAATCCAGGCGGGGGGAGTCGATGTGGGAGGCCACCAGGCGCAGCCCCTGGGTGAGGGGCCGCCGGCCCTGCACCGCCAGGATGATGGTTTTGCCTTTATAGGTGTAAAAGGTGCGGGGCCCGGCGGTGCCGTTGATCAGCTCCACAAAACCCCGGCCCCCGGCCTGGGCCTCGATTTCGGTGACCGCCTCCCTTTCGGTTTTGGCCCGGTCCAGAAAGGCCTTGTAATCCTCGCCGTAGGCAAAGATGGCGGCGCGTTCGGCCTGGTCCACCCGGTCCCACACCAGGCGGGGGGTGACCATGAGACGGTCCCGGAGTTGCTGAAATTCGTCTTTCTCTTTGGCTTCCATTACGGGGTCATCCTCCGCCGGTTCCAGGTAGTGGAATTACGACTCTTAAATAAGGTGCGACCTGACCTCGCATCGGTGCTACTCGTAGGGTGCGAAGCTGCATCCGGAAACTTTGATTGGTCCCGGCCTTATGCATGACAGAAACCTGGTCCATCAGGCTATTGAGAGTCTTGCCAATGCTTTTAAAGGCATTCGGAGCGGAGCGAAGAATCTCATTATTTCAAACAGTTGAGACCCTTCACTACGTCCAGGGTGACACTAACTAACAGTTTTTTAACGTCCTGGAAGAAATATTGCTACTTAATAACATGAATTTTAATTGGAAACAACCGGGGACCTCACGGTGCGGCCGGTAGAATAGCTTGACTTAAAAGGGGAAAGTCAATAAAATTATTCGATGAATCGCCAATGCTGCGAGAGTGGCGGAACTGGCAGACGCACTGGGTTTAGGGTCCAGCGGGATGACCGTGGGGGTTCGAGTCCCCCCTCTCGCACCCCTGGGCGGCGGCGGCGACCGGCAGGCCGGGGATAAAGCAGTTATACTTGAGCCATCTTAAATATAGATAGCGAGCTGAAGCGATGACCGAAATGGCTTTGCAGGTGGAGATGGAAAATCTCAGTGAAGTAAAGCGGAAATTACGCATCGTGGTGCCCTCCGACGAGGTGGTCCAGGAAGTGGAGCGGGCCTACCGGGAATTGGGCAAGCGGGCCAAAGTCAAAGGCTTTCGGCCGGGAAAGGTGCCCCGTTCCATCCTGGAGATGTATTACGGGAAGCAGGTGGAGCAGGAAGTCTCCGATTCCCTGGTACGCCGCTCCCTGGGAGAGGTCCTGAAGGAAAAGGACCTGGAACCCGTCAACCTGAGCTGGCCGGAGCCCCCGCTCCCGGTGGTGGCCGGCGAGGATTACCGCTACAGCGTGGAACTGGAAGTCAACCCGGAATTCACCGTGGAGGATTATCAGGGGCTGCAACTGACGGCGCCGGCAGTGGAGGTCGGCGACGAGGAGGTGGAGGCCCGCCTGGAGGAAATCCGCCAGGGCAATGCCCTGCTCAAGCCCTCGCCTGAGGACCGGGCCATTCAGGAAGGAGATTTCGTGGTCCTGGATTACCAGGGCTATTTCGCCGGCCAGCCCCTGGCGGAAGCCAAAGGGGAAGGCACGATCCTGGAGGTGGGCGGCGGCAAGTTTGCCGAGGGATTCGAGCGCAACCTCGTCGGCCTGAAATCGGGGGCCCAGGCCAGATTTACGGTGGCCATGCCCCAGGACTTTTTCAATCCCTTGTTGGCCGGAAAAGTAATCGATTATCAGGTGAAGATCGAGGAAGTGAAAGAAAAGGTGGTGCCGGAACTGGACGACACCTTCGCCCGGGCCCTGGGAGGAAATTTTAAAACTCTGGCCGACTTGCGCACGGCGGTGCGAGAGGATATTATTAAGGTAAAGGAAAAAGAGCGGCAGGCCCTCCTGGAGAACCAGGCCATGGACCAGCTGCTGGCGCGGCATCAGTTCGAGGTGCCGCCCACCCTCCTGGCCCAGGAGCAGGACAGTCTCCTCCGGGAGCAGTGGGGGCGCCTGACCCAGTATGGGATCGACCCTGCCGGCATGGACCCCGGCAAGATGGTGGAGGCGGTCAAGCCCCTGGCGGAGCGGCGGGTGCGGGTCAAGCTGGTGCTGGGACGGGTTGCCGCCCAGGAAGGATTTACGGTGGACGACGCCGAAGTGGAGGCCGCCCTGGCCCGCATCGCGGTGCACAGCGGCAAGGACGTGCCCGAAGTGCGGCAGTTCTACCAGGAGCGCGACCTGATGGGGCCTTTGCGGCGCCAATTGCAAGACGACAAGACCATGAAATTTTTGCTGGACCAGGCCTCGGTGGCCGCGGTCCCTGCGGCCGCAGCCGGGGAGGCCGGGGAGAAGGAATAAGGATGCAGTTGATTCCCATAGTGGTGGAACAGAGCAGCCGGGGAGAGCGGGCTTATGACATTTACTCCCGTCTGCTGAAAGACCGGATCATTTTTCTGGGCTCGCCCATCAACGACGACGTGGCCAACCTGGTGATCGCCCAGTTGTTGTTTCTGGAGGCGGAGGACCCGGACAAGGAGATCAATTTTTATATCAATTCGCCGGGAGGACTGGTGACCGCGGGGATGGCCATTTACGACACCATCCAGTATATCAAGTCCCCGGTGGCCACGTTGTGCATGGGGCAGGCGGCCTCCATGGCCGCACTGCTGCTGGCCGCGGGGGAGCAGGGGAAAAGGTTTGCCCTGCCCCACGCCCGCATCCTGATCCATCAGCCCCTGGGAGGGTTCCAGGGCCAGGCCACCGACGTGGACATCCAGGCCCGGGAGATCTTGCGCCTCCGGGAAGACTTGAACGAAATTATGGCCAAACACACGGGCCAGACCATTGAGCGCATCAACCATGACACGGAGCGGGATTTTTATATGTCCGGCCAGCAGGCCAAGGACTACGGGCTGATTGACGAAGTCATCACCCGGCGTGATTTGGGGAGACCCTTTCCCCGGCATCTGGAATAAAGGGTAAACTAAACTTGAATAGGCAGCCGCCGGTGCCGATATAATCTAGGGGAGCAACAGGCGGCTCAGAGGTTTTCAGCCAAACCCGGGCGGGTAAAAGGCCCTCGAGGGTTTGGGGAGGTTGAAGCATATGAGCAAGCGCGGTGTCGATAAGACTGCCGATCTTTTGTGTTCTTTTTGCGGCAAAAGCCAGGGCGAGGTGAAAAAACTCATCGCCGGCCCCGGGGTGTATATCTGCGATGAATGCATCGAGCTGTGCAACGACATTATCGCGGAAGAATACGAGAAGGATGAGGCCAAGCACGCCCGGTTGTCCATTCCGGAACCGGCCACCATCAAAAAGCAGATCGACGATTACGTCATCGGCCAGGAGCGGGCCAAAAAGATCCTGTCGGTGGCGGTCTACAATCATTACAAGCGCATCAACGCCGGGGTGGACCTGGACGGGGTGGAGCTCCAGAAAAGCAACATCCTGCTGGTGGGCCCCACCGGATCGGGCAAGACCCTGCTGGCCCAGACCCTGGCCCGCATCCTGAACGTCCCCTTTACCATCGCTGACGCCACCACCCTGACGGAAGCCGGGTACGTCGGCGAGGACGTGGAAAACATCATCCTCAACCTGCTGCAGGTGGCGGACTACGACGTGGAGAAGGCCTCCCGGGGCATCGTCTACATTGACGAAGTGGACAAGATCGCCCGGAAGACCGATTCCCCCTCCATCACCCGGGACGTCTCCGGGGAAGGGGTGCAGCAGGCGCTCTTAAAGATCATCGAAGGCACCATGGCCTCGGTGCCCCCCAAGGGCGGCCGCAAACACCCGCAGCAGGAGTTCATCAAGGTGGACACCACCAACATCCTGTTCATCTGCGGGGGGGCCTTCAACGGCCTGGAGGACATCATCGGGGCCCGCATCGGCCGCAAGGCCATGGGGTTTGGGGCCGACATCCAGAGCCGGGCCCAGCGGCCCCTGGGGGAGACCCTGTTCCAGGTGCACCCCTCGGATCTGCTGAAGTTCGGGCTCATCCCCGAGTTTGTGGGCCGCCTGCCGGTCATCGCCACCCTGGACGAACTCAACGAAGACGCCCTGGTGCGCATCCTGAAGGAGCCCAAGAACGCCCTGGTGAAGCAGTACCAGAAGCTGCTGGACCTGGACCGGGTGAGTCTGAAGTTCACCGACGACGCCCTGGTGGCGGTGGCCCGGGAGGCCCTGAAACGCAAGTCCGGAGCCCGGGGCCTCAGGGCCATCCTGGAGCGGGCCATGCTGGACCTGATGTACGAACTGCCTTCTCTGAAGGATGTCCAGGAATGCCTGATTAACGAGGACTTCATCCTCAAACATGCGGCCCCCATTTTTACTTATCGGCCCACGGAGGAAGTTTCCTGGGATAAACCCGGGATGGTGGTGCAACAATGATCTTTAAGTTGCCCAGATCCCACGGCGCTGGGGAGGGAGAAAGGCGAGATATGCTGACGGTCCCCCTGTTGCCCTTGCGAGACATCGTTATTTTTCCCCACATGGTGGTGCCGCTGTTCATCGGCCGGGAGCGCTCCATCCACGCCCTGGAGTATGCCATGGGACAGGAAAAATACATCCTGCTCTGCACCCAGAAAGATCCCCGGAAGGACGAGCCCCGGGAATCCGAAGTGCACCGGCTGGGAACCCTGGCCTCCATCCTCCAGCTCTTAAGGTTGCCGGACGGCACCGTCAAGGTGCTGGTGGAAGGCAAGGGGCGGGCCGTGGTACGGCAGTTCCTGCCCATGTCCCAGTTTTTCCAGGTGGAGGCCGAGGAACTCCCGGAGTCCTGGGAGATCACCCCCGAGACCGAGGCCCTGCGCCGGGCCGTGACCGCCGGTTTCGAGACCTATGCCAAGCTGAACAAGAAGGTGCCCCAGGAAGCCCTGCAGACCGTCACCGCCCTGGAAGACCCGGGCCGCCTGGCGGATATCGTCTCCGGGCACCTGGCCATCAAGGCGGACGAGAAACAAGCCCTCCTGGAAAACCTGGACGCCAACCGCCGCCTGGAAACCGTCCTTTCCCTGGTGAACCGGGAGACCGAAATCCTCCAGATCGAGTCCCGCATCAAGAACCGGGTCAAGAAGCAGATGGAGAAGACCCAGCGGGAGTACTACCTCAACGAGCAGATGCGGGCCATCCAGAAGGAGATGGGGGAGAAGGAAGATTTAAAGGGCGAGATCCAGGAACTGGAGCGCCGCATCCGCCGCAAGAAAATGAGCGCCGAGGCCACGGGCAAGGTGAAGCACGAGCTCAAAAAGCTGAAGCTCATGAGCCCCATGTCGGCGGAGGCCACCGTTTCCCGGAACTACATCGACTGGCTGCTGAGCCTACCCTGGTACGAGCGCACCAAGGACAAGCACGATTTGGCCGAGGCGGAGCAGATCCTGCACGAAGACCATTACGGCCTGGATAAGCCCAAGGAGCGTATCCTGGAGCACCTGGCGGTGCAGAGCCTGGTGAAGAAGATGAAGGGTCCCATCCTCTGCCTGGTGGGCCCGCCGGGGGTGGGCAAGACCTCTCTGGCCAAGTCCGTGGCCCGGGCCCTGGGCCGCAACTTCGTGCGGCTGTCCCTGGGCGGCGTCCGGGACGAGGCCGAGATCCGCGGCCACCGGCGCACTTACATCGGCGCCCTGCCGGGGAAAATCCTCCAGTCCCTGAAGAAGGCCAAGAGCAACAACCCGGTTTTCTGCCTGGACGAAGTGGACAAGATGAGCACGGATTTCCGGGGCGACCCGTCGGCGGCCCTCCTGGAGGTCCTGGACCCGGAGCAGAACTTCGCTTTCAACGACCACTACCTGGACGTGGACTACGATCTCTCCGAGGTGTTGTTCATCACCACGGCCAACAACCTCTATTCCATTCCGCCGCCGCTGCAGGACCGCATGGAAATCATCCGCCTGCCGGGCTACACCGAGGTGGAAAAGCTCCACATCGCCGAACAGTTTCTGATTCCCAAGCAGTGTACCGCCAACGGGTTAAGCCGGGAGAACATCCAGTTCTCGGAAAATGCCATCCTCACCCTCATCCGCCAGTACACCCGGGAGGCCGGGGTGCGGAACCTGGAGCGGGAAATCGCCTCCATCAACCGCAAGGTGGCCCGGGAAGTGGCCGCCATGGGCAAGGACCACCTGGTGAAGGTCAGCAGTCAGACGGTGCCCAAGTACCTGGGGGTGCCCAAGTTCCGCTTCGGCCGCACCGAGGAGGCCGACGAGATCGGCCTCACCACCGGACTGGCCTGGACCGAGTTCGGCGGCGAACTGCTGCAGACCGAAGTGGTGGTCATGCCGGGGCGGGGCAAACTGCTCATCACCGGCAAACTGGGGGAAGTGATGCAGGAATCCGCCCAGGCGGCCTTGAGCTACGTGCGCTCCAAGGCCGAGAGCCTGGGGCTGCCCAAGGAGTTCTACCGCAGCGTCGACATCCACGTGCACGTGCCGGAAGGCGCCATTCCCAAGGACGGCCCTTCCGCGGGCATCACCATCGCCACCAGCATCGTCTCCGCCCTGCTGAAGCTCCCGGTGAAGCGGGAGGTGGCCATGACCGGCGAGATCACCCTCAGGGGCCGGATTCTGCCCATCGGCGGCCTCAAGGAAAAGATGATGGCG
>DASWLF010000482.1:0-1618 GCA_036396255.1 Desulfobaccales bacterium | reverse complement strand
GTTTATATTCCAGGGCCGCCCCGATGTAGTCCTTAAACAGGGGGTGGGGCTTTATGGGCCGGGATTTGAATTCCGGGTGGAACTGGCATCCCAGGAACCAGGGGTGGTCTTGGAGTTCCACGATTTCCACCAGTTCGCCGTTGGGTGAGGTGCCGGTGAGCCGCAGGCCCGCGGCGCTGAGCTTTTCCCGGTAGTCGTTATTGAACTCGTAGCGGTGGCGGTGGCGTTCCATGATCTTGGTTTCGCCGTAGGCCCGCTGCGCCAGGGACCCTTCTTTGAGCACGCAGGGGTAAGCCCCCAGGCGCATGGTGCCGCCTTTTTCCGTTTCCCGGTCCCGGTGGATGATGGCGTCCCGGCGGTAGTCGTACCACTCCCGCATGAGGTAGATGACCGGGTGGGCGGCCTCGGGATCGAACTCCTCGCTGGTGGCGTCGGTGATGCCGGCCACGTGGCGGGCGAACTCCACCACCGCCAGTTGCATGCCGAAGCAGATGCCGAAATAGGGGACCCGGTGTTCCCGGGCATAGCGGATGGCCTGGATTTTCCCTTCCACACCCCGCACCCCGAAGCCGCCGGGGACCAGGATGCCGTGCAGGTGGCCCAGGAGGCCTTCGGGGCCTTCCCGCTCCACCCTTTCGGAATCGATGTAGGTCAGGGCCACCTGGGACTCGTGGGCCATGCCCCCGTGGACCAGGGCCTCGTGCAGGCTCTTATAAGATTCCCTGAGGTCCACGTATTTGCCGACGATGCCGATCTCCACCCGGTCTTTGGGGTTCTTGATGCGGGACACCAGCTCTTCCCAGCGCTCCAGGCGGGGGGCCCGGGTCCAGATGTTCAGCACCTCCACCAACCGGTCGTCCAGGCCTTCGGCGTGCAGCAGCAGGGGGATCTCATAGATGTTGTCCACGTCCTGGGCGGTGATCACCGCCTCGGGGCCCACGTTGCAAAAGAGGGCGATCTTGGCCTTGATGTCCCGGCTGAGGACTTTCTCGGTGCGGCAGAGCAGGATGTTGGGCTGGATGCCGATGGAGCGCAGCTCCTTGACGCTGTGCTGGGTGGGCTTGGTCTTCACTTCGCCGGCGCTTTTGATGTAGGGCACCAGGGTGAGGTGGATGTAGCAGACGTTTTCCGGGCCCAGGTCGCTTTTGAGCTGGCGGATGGCCTCCAGAAAGGGCAGGCTCTCGATGTCGCCCACGGTGCCGCCGATCTCGATGATGGCCACGTCCACCGCGGGGGCCACCTTGAGGATGGATTGCTTGATTTCGTCGGTGATGTGGGGGATGACCTGGACCGTGCCCCCCAGGTAGTCCCCCCGGCGCTCCTTGGTGATGACGTCGTAATAGATGCGCCCGGAGGTGAAGTTGTTTTCCTGCCCCAGGGTGACGGAGGTGTAGCGTTCGTAATGCCCCAGGTCCAGGTCGGTTTCGGCGCCGTCTTCGGTGACGAACACCTCGCCGTGCTGGAAGGGGTTCATGGTGCCGGGGTCCACGTTGATATAAGGGTCCAGCTTCTGGAAGGTGACCCGGAGCCCCCGGGACTCCAGCAGCGCCCCGATGGCCGCGGCCGCCACCCCTTTGCCCAGGGAGGACAGCACCCCGCCGGTGATGAAGATGATTTT
>DASWLF010000481.1:0-8275 GCA_036396255.1 Desulfobaccales bacterium | reverse complement strand
AAGGGCTGCGGCGCCGACGGGGACGGCGACGGCCGGGTGGACCTGTTCAACCATGCCGACGCCATCCATAGCATCGCCTCCTACCTGCACCACAGCGGCTTTCAGCGCCGGAACCGCGCTTCCTGGCGCCGGGCCGTCTATGGCTATAATCACTCCGAAGCATACGTGGACACGGTAATCACCCTGGCCAACTGGTATTAAAGGCACCCGATAGGCGTCCTGCCATGGAGCCGGTCAAGCCCCTTGCCAGAGGGGGAAAAGGTGAAAAGGCGAAAGGGCGGAAAGGGAATAAAGCAATATCGTCACTTTCTTACCCTTTTCTCCTTTTCACCTAAAACATCGATTCGCCTCAGGGAGCCCCCAATAACGTTTTCTTAATGGACTGCTATTCCCATTATGGATAAGAAAGAAGTGGCCGCCATCCTGGAGGAGATTGCCTTCCTGCTGGAGTTGGCCGGGGAAAACCCCTTCAAGGTGCGGGCTTACGAGGCCGGGGCCCGGGCGGTGCTCACCTTTCCCGGGGACCTGGAGGAAGCGGTGCGCTCCGGCGAGCTGGCCAGGATCAAGGGCATCGGCAAGACCCTGGCCGCGGTCATCCGGGAGCTGGTGACCCAAGGCGAGGCCGCCGTCCATAAAGAACTCCGGAGCCGGACCCCGCCTGGGCTGACGGAACTTTTGCAAGTTCCGGGGTTGGGCCCCAAGAAGGCCCGGGTCCTCTATGAGCAGCTCCAGATCACCAACCTGGGGGAGCTGGAATACGCCTGCCGGGAAAATCGGCTCCTGGGCCTGCCGGGGTTCGGGGCCAAAAGCCAGGAAAGCATCCGGGCCGGCCTGGACCGCCTGAAACGCTACGCCGGCCTCTTCCGCCTGGGGGACCTGCTGCCCCTGGCCGAGACCCTTTTGGCCCGGATCCGTCAGGCGCCGGAGATCATCCGGGCAGAACTGGCGGGGCCGGTGCGTCGCCGCCTGGAAGTGGCAGAGGGCATCGACCTGGTGGCCGCGGCCCCCCAGCCCCAGCAGGCCCAGGCGGCCCTGGAGAAGATGCTGGAGGCCGAACTGCGGGAACTGGACCAGAGCCGGATGGAGTTCAACCTGCCCCAGGGAGTCAGGGTCCGGGTAACCCTGACGGCGCCCGAAGTCTTCGGCGCCGCCATGCTGGCCGCCACCGGCAACGACCATCATTTTCAGGCGCTACAGCGGCGGGCCCGGGAGCATCATCTCAGTCTCACCGGCCAGGGGTTGTTCGCCGGCCGGGACCTCCTGCCCTGCCCCAAAGAAGAGGACGTTTACCAGCGCCTGGGGCTGCCCGTCATTCCCCCGGAGTTGAGGGAGGGGCTGGGGGAGATGGAAGCCGCGGCCGCGGGCCGGCTGCCGCGGCTCCTGGAGCCGCAGGAGGTGCGGGGCTGCTTCCACGTCCACTCCTACTACAGCGACGGGGTGAACTCTCTGGAGGAGCTTATCAGCGCGGCCCGGAAGCGGGGCTGGAGCTACCTGGGGCTCTCGGACCACAGCCAGTCGGCCTACTACGCCGGAGGCTTGAAAGGGCCGGACCTGGAGCGGCAACGGCAAGAGGTGGAGGCCTGTCGTCGCGCCAACCCGGATTTCACCATCTTCTGGGGGGTGGAGTCCGATATCTTGTCTGACGGCTCCCTGGATTACCCGGACGATATCCTGGCGGGCTTCGATTTTGTCATCGCCTCGGTCCACTCCCAGTTCCGGTTGAACCGGGAGGCCATGACCCGGCGCCTGTTGGCCGCCATGGAGAACCCCCACTGCACCATGCTGGGGCACGTGAGCGGCCGCCTGCTGCTAGCCCGGGACCCTTACGATTTCGACCTGGAGGCTGTGCTCACCTTCGCCGGGAAAAACCAGGTGATCATGGAGATCAATGCCAGCCCTTACCGCCTGGACCTGGACTGGCGGTGGCTGCGCCGGGCCAAGGAACTGGGCGTCTTGATCAGCATCAACCCCGACGCCCACGGCCTGGAGGGGCTGGACGACGTAAGCTTTGGGGTGATGACGGCTCGCAAAGGCTGGCTGGAGCGGGAAGACGTGCTGAACACCTACCCTGCAAGTGAAGTGGCGCAACTACTGGAACGGCGACGGGTGGGCTAGGATTTTGGAAGACGAGCCCATCAAGGTTCGGGCTTTCCTTATTAACGATCAGTGTAGGAAAATCTTGTGGGGAGCAAATATCTATATAGTTTCATCACATTGTTGATCATATTAAGCCTTGTAGAGCTGGGTTCTTTTTTTTATTCTTTTCTGATCCCTAAACATTACTATTATAATCCCCCAACCCGACAACAATTTAAAGAATATTTGAATCGCTTCAATAACAAAGATGATCTCGGTCGATTTTTAGGTTGGGGGAGCGGTAGTCATCGACCTTCGCCGGCCGCCCAGGGCATGGGTGAACCTTATATTTCCTTGTATGGGGAGTCTTTTACTTACGGAGCGGATGTATCTCACCAGGAGGCCTGGGGCAATATTTTGACGTCTTTAATTGGCCGCAGGGTTGATAATTACGGAATCGCCGCTTATGGTAGTGATCAGGCCTACCTGGTTTTCTTAAAGAATCAAACTGACAAAGCAAAAGTAGTCATTCTGACCCATGTGAGTGAGAACATTGTCCGGAATATTAATCAAGATAGAAATCTTATTTATGGTAATGATGCACCTTATCAGATCCTATTAAAACCCAGGCTCATAACTGATAAAAAAGCTAAGCTTGAGTACATAAAAATTCCTGAGTTAACGGAATCCGACTATGAAAATTATGTCAATAACCCGAAGAGTTATTTGAAGGAAGAATTCTTTATTCCCAATAGTGGATTTTATTCTTTAAGAAGGTTACAGTTTCCTTATTCATTCTCCCTCCCTTACATTTATACCCACAAAAGAATTCTTATCAAACTGCTTAATAAAAGGCTGTCGCATTGGTTTGATATTTATCTTCCTCCATGGTATGATAGTCTGTACAAGCCCAACCATCCTTCGGGTGCGCTTGAGTTGACCAGGGATGTTATGATTAATTTTGCCAAGGTAGCTGAGGAAAGGGGAAAAGTCCCGCTGTTATTTGTGCTGCCCAATATGGAAGATTTTGTATATTTTCAATATAGCAAAACCTGGGTATATTCTCCTTTAGTCGAGGCCGCAAAGAAGAAAGGCTATACTCTATATAATCTTGGGCCGTTGTTACTAAAAAAATTAAGGTCCAGCGACAAGATGGAGGATTTTTTCAGCTCCGACGGGAAAACAGGTCATTACTCATCCAAGGGTAAGAAAGTATTAGCGGAAGTGGTTAGAGATATTTTGCAGGATCAGAGGCTGATTGATTCTCCAATAACACATTAGAATATAGGCAACTACTATGGTTGAGGGTCAGATAAAACCAGAAAGGTAAGTGCTATGGCTGCCAAGAAAATGGCGGTGGGGATCGTTTTGGGGAGCGGCTCGGACTGGCCCAGCGTGGAGCCGGCCGCGGCGCTCCTAAAGGAATGGGGCGTAGGGTTCGAGGTGGTGGTGGCGTCGGCCCACCGGGCCCCTCGGCAGGTGCAGGCCTACGGGCGGGACGCGGCGGCGCGGGGTCTCAAGGTCATCATTGCCGCGGCGGGGGCTGCGGCCCACCTGGCCGGGGTCCTGGCCGCGGAAACCACGTTGCCGGTCATCGGGGTGCCCATGCCCAGTTCACCCCTCCAGGGTCTGGACAGCCTGCTGTCCACGGTGCAGATGCCCGCCGGGGTGCCGGTGGCCGCCATGGCCCTGGGGAGCGCCGGGGCCCGCAACGCCGCCATCTTCGCCGCCCAGATCCTGGCCCTGAGCGACCCCCGGTTGCAAGAGGTCCTCAAACGCCACAAACAAGACCTGGAGCAGCAGGTGGCCCAGCAGGCCGAGAATATTCCTGCAGAGTTTCGCGGCAAGAGTTGAACCAGGTTCCTTAGGGGAGATGAAGCCATGATGGTGACCTCCATGGTGGACCTGACCATTGACCTGGCGGCCCTGGAGTACAATTACCGGCAGTTGCGGCGCCTGTGCCAGCCCCAAGTCAAAATGCTGGCGGTGGTCAAGGCCGACGCCTACGGCCACGGGCTCATCCCGGTGGGCCGCCGCTTGGCCCGGGCCGGGGTGGATTACCTGGGGGTGGGCTCCATAGAGGAGGGCCTGGCCCTGCGCCGGGCCGGGGTAAGCGTCCCGATGCTCCTGCTCCTGGGCCTCCTGCCCCGGGAGGCGGAGCGGGCCGTGGCCGAAGACCTGGAGGTGGCCCTCTTCCGCCGGGACGTGGCCCAGGCCCTGGCGGCTGCCGCCCGCAGCCAGGGGAAGCCGGCCCGGGTCCACCTCAAGGTGGATACCGGCATGGGGCGGTTAGGCCTGCTGCCCGGGGAAGTGCTGCCGTTCCTGAACCGGCTCCAAGAGGACCGCCAGGTCGAGGTCCTGGGCTTGATCTCCCATCTGGCGGTGGCGGACCTGGACGATAAAGCCTATACCATGAAGCAGCTCCGGGAATTTACCGCTTTGCTGGCAGAGGCCCGCCAGCAGGGCTGGAAGCTGGAATTGAGCCACATTGCCAACAGCGCCGCCCTCTGGGAAATGCCAGAGGCCCACCTGGGGCTGGTGCGCCCGGGGCTCATGCTCTACGGCTCGCCGCCGGCCCCCCACCGGCCCCCGCCGGTGGAGTTGCGGGCGGTGATGTCGTTTACCTGCCAGGTCCTCCAGGTGAAGCGCCTGCCGCCGGGCAGCAGCATCAGCTACGGCTGCACCTACACCACGCCTGACTGGTGCGACCTCGCAGTGCTGCCCGTGGGTTACTGCAACGGTTACAGCCGGTTGCTGTCCAACCGGGGGGAGGCCTTGGTCCACGGCCGCCGGGCCCCCATCCGGGGCCGGGTGTGCATGAACCTCACCATGGTGGAGGTGACGGACCTCCCGGACGTCAAGGAAGGCGATACCGTAACCCTGATGGGCGCCGACCAGGGAGAGCGGCTCCACGCCGAGGACCTGGCCGGCTGGGCCCAGACCATCAGCTATGAAATCTACTGCGCCCTGGGGACCGCCAACCCCCGGCGCTATCTCGGAGCCTGATATGGTGGACCGCAAACCGGATACCCAGGAAGCCAGCATCTGCCTGGTGTGCGCCTGGCGGGCGGACTGCGTCAAGAGGTTTTCCTTCACCGGCCAGCACTGCCTGGAATTCACCCGGGACCTGACCCTCAAGGCCAAGCCGGTGGGGGAGGCGCCCAAGCGTAACGAAGATAAATAAGCCCCCGTGGTTTTAATACTGGTTCCCAAGCTCCTGCTTGGGAACCGGCAAAGAATTGGCTGAAGGCGGGTAGGGGCGGGTTTAAAACCCGCCCCTACATTACCAGTCTATAGGGCGTGCCGTGCACGCCGTTTGGTGGCGGCCACGGGCCGCCCTATAATCTACATTGATAGGGGACCAGTCATTACGCTTTATATAAAATTAATTCTTAATTAATACGAAAGTCTTGAGATGCGCCTGAAGAAACTCTTGCGGGAACTGATCACCATCAGCGCCGAACGGGCCAAAGCAGCGGGCCGGCTGGCCTACGACACTTTGCCGGCCTTCGACCTCGAGGCCCCCAAACAGGCGGAACACGGGGACCTGGCCACCAACCTGGCCATGCTCCTGGCCTCCCAGGCCAGGCGGCCGCCGCGCCAGATCGCCGAAATCATCAGCAACGGCCTCCTGCCCCCGGAGGGCCTGCTGCGGCAAACGGAGGTGGCGGGCCCCGGCTTCATCAATTTTTTCATCGAGGATTCCTACTGGCACCGGGTGATCCCGGAGATCCGCCAGCTGGGCGCCGCCTACGGCAACAGCGACCTGGGCGCCGGCCAAAAGGTGCAGGTAGAGTTCGTCAGCGCCAACCCCACGGGGCCGCTGCACATCGGCCACGGCCGGGGCGCGGCCCTGGGGGACGCCCTGGCCAACCTGCTCTCCGCCACCGGCCACCGGGTGGAGCGGGAATACTACATCAACGACGTGGGCAACCAGATCCTCACCCTGGGGAAATCGCTCTATTTTCGGGCCCGGGAACTTAAGGGCGAGACCCCGGAATTTCCCCCGGACGGCTACCAGGGCGGATACATGTTGGACCTGGCCCGGGACTACCTGGCGGCCGGCGGCGCGGTTCCAGAGGCGCCCCCCCACGAAGAGGACCTGCTGGCCCTGGGGCGCTATGCCGCGGACCTGATTCTCTCCGGCATCAAACAGGACCTGGAGGATTTCGGCGTCCGCTTCGACCACTGGTTCAGCGAGACCGAACTCTACCGCCAGGGCCTGGTGGAGCAGAGCTTCGCCCTCCTTGAGGAGCAGGGCCATCTCTACGAGCAGGACGGCGCCCTGTGGTTTAAGGCCTCCCAGTTCGGCGACGACAAGGACCGGGTGGTGCGGCGCCGCAACGGGGCCACCACCTATTTCGCTTCGGACGTGGCCTACCACCTGCAAAAGTTTAAGCACGGCTTCGACCTGGTGGTGGATATCTGGGGGGCCGACCACCACGGCTACGTGCCCCGGCTCCTGGCTGCGGCCCAGGGCCTCGGGTTCACCGGCCGCCTGCAGGTGATCCTGGTGCAGCTGGTGTCCCTGCTGCGCCAGGGGGAACCGGTGGCCATGACCACCCGGGGAGGCACCTTTGTCACCCTGCGGGAGGTCATGGACGAAGTGGGCAAGGACGCGGCCCGCTTCATCTTTCTCAGCCGGCGGCCCGACGCCCACCTGGAGTTCGACCTGGAACTGGCCAAACAGCAAAGCAGTGAGAACCCCGTTTATTACGTGCAATACGCCCATGCCCGGCTGGCCTCGGTCTTCCGCCAGGCCGCGGCCCAGGGCCTGGAGATGGCGGAGCCGGACCCGGGGAGGTTTCCTTTGTTGGAACTCCCGGAGGAGCTGGCCCTCCTCAAGATGCTGGCCAACTACCCGGAACTGGTGGAAGGCGCGGCCCGCAACCTGGAGCCCCACCGCCTCACTTATTTCTTGACGGAACTGGCGGCGCAGTTGCATAGTTATTATTACAAACACCGTTTTATCTCCGAGGACGCGGACCTGACCCAGGCCCGTCTCTGGCTGGTGAGCAGCATCAAGACGGTGTTGGCCCACGGGCTGGGCATCCTGGGGGTGGAGGCTCCGGAAACCATGTAAGGTACGAGGAGGCAGACGGCGGCAAGGTGCCGCGGGCAGGTGCTATTCAGGCTAACTTCCCAATGTGAGATTCGCAGGAGGCGACGTGGAGAACAGCCGGGGGAAAAAGGGCAAAAAGGCCAGCTGGCATTTGACCTTGGGGCTGAAGGACACTATTTTTGCCGGCATCGGGTTGGTGGGCTTGATGATGATCAGCTTCGCCCTGGGGGTCCTGTCCGGCCGGGGCGATATCTATCGGGTGGCCTATTCCTGGGGCCTGCTGGCTTCCGACGGTTCCAAGATAGCTCAGCAGTGGTCCCCGCCTGGAGTGGCGCCCACGGCCATGCCCCAGGGAGCGCCAACCGCGCCGGGGGCGGCACCCATGGCCGCGGCGCCGCCAAACCCGGCCAGCGCCCCGGCGCCGCTAGCGGGGGCAGCCAAGCAGCCGGGCGCGGCCCCGGTGACCGGTTCCATTGCCGCGGCGCCGGCTTCTTCCCCCAGCGCCAAGAAAAAATCCAAATCCGGCTCAAGCTCTGGGGATCACAAGGCCCGGGAAGAAGAAATGCACAAGCTCCGCCAGGAGGTGGCGGGCAAGCTGAAATTCCAGAACAGCTTTGACACCGCTCCGAAACCGTCCAAGTTGTCCAGCAAGCAGAAATCCAAGGAAAAGGAAGCGAAAGCCAAAACTGCGGCGGCGCCCGCCCAGGTGCGGGTGGCCCAGTTCCGGGACGCCAAATCCGCCAAGGCCAAGATGGCGGAATTGCAGAAGAAAGGCATAAAGGCGACCCTGAAGCAAGGCAAGGACTCAAAAGGGACTTTCTACACCGTTTATCGCCAGAGCGCGGCTAACTCTCCCACCAGCGAGAATCTGGCCCAGAAGCCGGAAAAGGGCAGCGACAGCAAGCGCAAGCCCGATTCCCAGTAGGGGTTGGGCGCCATCCACCTCAGGTCACCCTCTGGCCCCGTCTGTACGGGGGGCCAGAGACCAAAGATTGGTGCAGCATTCGGCTGCCCCTCTCTGGCCTTTCTGTTCCTCCCCCATTTAGTCGAGAACCTCAACCCCCCTCTTCTTACCCGGATAGCCGTCGGCGGTTTGGGAAGCGCTGCCCGCACCATTACCGGGCCGCCGCCGCGCCG
>DASWLF010000480.1:0-12626 GCA_036396255.1 Desulfobaccales bacterium | reverse complement strand
CGGCTCAAGAGGGCCGCTTCTTCGTCGTTCACCCGCTCGCTCTCGACGATGAGCCGGATTTCCCGACCGGCTTGAATGGCGTAAGATTTGCTGATGCCGCCGAAAGAGAGGGCCACTTTTTCCAGGTCCTCCAGCCGCTTGACGTAAGTCTCCAGCATTTCCCGCCGGGCTCCGGGGCGGGCGCCGCTCAAAGTGTCGGCGGCCTGCACCATTACGGCCAGGATGTTCTCGGGAGGGATGTCCTCATGGTGGGCCGCCACCGCGTGCACCACCTTGGGGGACTCGCCGTAGCGCTTGGCCAGGTCCGCGCCGATGAGGGCGTGCACTCCTTCAGACTCCTGGTCCACCGCCTTGCCGATGTCATGCAGCAGCCCCGCCCGCTTGGCGTGCTTGACGTTGAGGCCCAACTCCGCGGCCATGATGCCGCAGAGATAGCAGACCTCCACCGAATGCTGCAGGACGTTCTGGGCATAGCTGGTGCGGAACTTCAGCTTCCCCAGGAGCTTGACGAGCTCCGGGTGCAGCCCGTGCACCCCGGCGTCGAAGGCCGCGTCTTCCCCGGCTTCCCGGATGTTGACTTCCAGTTCCTGGGTGACCTTCTCCACGATCTCCTCGATGCGACCGGGGTGGATGCGGCCGTCGGAGATGAGGCGCTCCAGACTGCGGCGGGCCACCTCCCGGCGCATGGGGTTGAAGGCGCTGAGGATGACCGCCTCCGGGGTGTCGTCGATGATGATGTCCACTCCGGTGGCCGCCTCCAGGGCCCGGATGTTGCGGCCCTCCCGGCCGATGATGCGGCCTTTCATCTCCTCGTTGGGCAGCGACACCACCGACACCGTCTGCTCCGCCACGTAGTCCGAGGCGTAGCGCTTGATGGCCAGGGCGATGATCTCCTTGGCCTTGCGGTCCGCGTGCTCCCGGGCCTCGGTTTCGATGAGTTTCACCATCCGGGCGGCGTCGCCCCGGATTTCCCGCTCCATGGTCCGCAGCAGAAAGTCCTTGGCCTCCGTGGCGCTCATCCCGGCCAACTGCTCCAGGCGGGCGTTTTGCTCCGCCAGCAGTTGCTGGTAGCGCTCGGTCTGGGTTTTTAACTCTTCCTCTTGCTGGGCCACCAGCTTGTGCTTTTTGATGAGTTCGGTGTCCCGTTCGTCCAGGAGAGTCCCTTTCTTCTCCAGGTGCTCCTCCCGCTGCAGCAAGCGGCGCTCCAGTTGGCCGATCTCGTGGCGGCGGTCGTGGGTCTCCTTCTCAAAATCAATTTTCATCTGGAGAAGTTGGTCCTTGGCCAGCAGCTTGGCTTCCTTCTTGATGGTCTCCGCTTCCTTGCCGGCTTCATCCAGGATCTTCTTCCCCAGGGCTTCCAAGGACTGCTGATTCCGGTCCTTCACATACTTGTGATAAAAATAGCCGGCAATAAACCCTGCTGCCACGGAAATGCCGTCTAACAGAACATAATATAGTTTATCCATTGTTATTCCCATAAGCGTATATTTTTACGGCCGCGCTCCGGTGCCCCCTCAGGCGGTGAGGCCGGACCGGATCTGATAGGGTGGCGTTGAGGCAAAATGCGGGCGAGCGGAGGCGGCGGCCGTTGGACCGCAGGGGCAGGCAGCGGGCGGAAAGCGGTGGTTGCCTAAGCTGAGACTGGCTCAGCTGAAAAAACAAAATTTACAGAATTCCCTGGTGGAGGGCTGGGCATTATATTATTAGGTGTCTTTTATGCCGTCCTCCTTGAGCCAATCACGCTCTCAGAGATTTCTGAAAGTCGAAAATCGGATAAAAATTTCACGGGTCACTATTGCTGACCGGTACGTTGAGGTAATTCCGCCCGGAATATTCGGTTTTTCCCCTTTTCCACTCACCCCATGCCGTTTCCCTCCCTGGAAAGGCGGCGTGCCGCGAGACTGCTTCGACCTGACCCGGCACCACTTCAGGGTCCAGGGGGAGAAGATGTATCGTGCGTTTCCAGCATCTCGAGGAGCTGTCTGGAACGCTGCTCCACTTCGGCTTGGAGTTGCCGGTAGTCCTCCTTGCTCTCCAGGCATTCATATGCCAGGTTAAGTGCGGCCAGGATGGCCAGGTCGCTCAGGGGGCTGGCAGGAAAGGTCCGCTGCAGTTCCCGCAGTTGCTCATCCAGCAATCGCGCCACGTGCTGCAGGCTTTCCGGAGTAATGCTGCCCTTCAGGGTAAAGGTGCGCCCCAAAATTTCCACGGTCACCGGCTTTTGCTCCTGGTCCGGTTTTATGCTGATTCTCCCGTATCCAAGATTTCCAGCCGATTCAGGATCTTGTCGATCCGCTGGCGGACCATCTCGCGTTCCCGGGAGACCTTTTCCAAGGCGGCCTCGACTTCTTTCAGAGCCTGTTCCTTTGCGGCCAGGTTTTTTTGCAAACCGCTGTTGGCCTCCTTCAGGCTCACAATTTGACCCAGGACCTTTTCCAGTTTCTGTTCCAGGACGGTGAAAAGATCAGTTACCAACGAAGCCCCCTAAATCTTTAATTTGATTGTGCCTTTGCGGCTAGGATATGTCAAGCATTTTTCCACCCTTAGTGGGAGCCAGGGCCTCCTTGAGGCGAGGGGCCAGGTAGGAGTAACGCTGGACGGGCCGGTCGTTTTTAATGGCCATGGCCAGGGCCCGTTTGCTGCCCAGGAGCACCACCAACCGGCGGCCCCGGGTGATGGCGGTGTAAAGCAGGTTCCGCTGCAACATCATGTAGTGGTGGGTGGTGAGCACCAGGAGCACCCCGGGGAATTCGCTGCCCTGGGCCTTGTGCACCGTCACCGCATAGGCCAGGGTGAGCTCTTCCCGCTCCCCGGGATCGTAGGCCAGCACCCGGCCGTCAAAGTCCACCTGCAACTGGCCGGTGGCGGGGAGAAAGCCGCAGACTACCCCGATGTCGCCGTTGAACACCTCTTTGTAATAATTGTTCCGGAGTTGCATGACCTTGTCCCGCTGGCGGTAAACCCGGCCGCCCCAGGACCAGCGGGGGCTCTTGGGATTGAGCCGCTGCTGCAGCTCGTGGTTCAGGGTCTGGATGCCCACCGGGCCTCGATGCATGGGGGTGATGACCTGGAGGTCCCGCAACGGGTCGAGCCCGTAGCGCCGGGGCAGCTCCCGGGCCACCAGGTCCAGCAGCCGCTCCTTCAGGGCCGCGGGGTCCTCAAACTGCAGAAAAACGAAGTCCTCCTTGCCAAACCTCTGGGGCAGGATGGGAAATTCCCCCTGGTTGACCCGGTGGGCGTTGACCACGATGAGGCTCTCCTGGGCCTGCCGGTAAATCTGGGTGAGGCGGACGACCTTGACGACCCCGGAGTCCATCAAATCTTTGAGGACGTTGCCCGGCCCCACCGCGGGGAGCTGGTGGGCGTCCCCCACCAGGATGAGGCGGGCCTGGGGCGGCACCGCCTTAAGCAGGTGGTACATCAGGTAGATGTCCACCATGGAGGTTTCGTCCACCACCACCACCTCCGCCTTCAGAGGTTCGGCGGCGTTCTTGCGGAAGCCCCCGGTTTGCGGCGAAAACTCCAGGGCCCGGTGGATGGTGGCGGCCGGGGCCCCGGTGGTTTCGTTCAGGCGCTTGGCGGCCCGGCCGGTGGGGGCCATGAGCATGACCCGGGCCCCCAGTCCCTGGCAGAGGTCCAGGATGCAGCTGACGATGGTGGTCTTGCCGGTGCCCGGACCCCCGGTGATGATGAGGACCTTCTCCCGCAGGGCGGCGGCCACCGCGGCGGTCTGCTCGGCGGACAGCTCCAGCTGCCGCCCCTGTTGCACCTGGGACACCAGGTCGTTCAGGTGCAGGGGGGGTGAGGCCCCCCCGGCGGTAACCAGGCGGGCCAGGGCCTGGGCCACGCCGGTTTCCGCCACCCAGGCCGGCCGCTTGTAGACTCCCCGCCCGGCCGGCATCTCCGAGAGCACCACCCGGGCCTCCCGCACCAGCCGCTCCAGGGCCCCGGTCAAAGGCGCCGCCGGCACCTGGAGCAGTTCCCGGGTCTGGTCCAGCAACAAGTCCTGGGGGACGTAAACGTGGCCTTCCCCGGCCATGGCGTCCAGGACGTGGAGCAGACCCGCGGCCAGCCGGGCCGGGGCCTGGGGGTCCAGGTTAAGGCGGCCCGCCAGGCGGTCCGCGGTGAGAAACCCCAGCCCCTGGATGTCCAGGGCCAGCTGATAGGGGTTGGTGGTGATGATTTCCACCGCGGCGGCGCCGTATTTCTGGTAAATCTTGTTGGCGTGGGACAACCCGATGCCGAAGCCCTGGAGGGCCACCAGCACTTCCCGCATCTCCTTGCGGCCTTCCCAGTCCTGGCGGAACTGCTTGAGACGCTTGGGCCCGATGCCAGGCACCTCCTTCAGGCGCTCCGGCTGGTCGTCGATGATCTTCAGGGTCTCGGCGCCGAAGTGGGCCACCAGGCGCTGGGCCAGCTCCGGGCCGATGCCCTTGATGAGCCCGGAGGCCAGGTATTTCTCGATGCCGGCCATGGTGGCGGGCAGCACCGCGTACCACCAGACCACCTTGAACTGCTCTCCCCATTTGGGGTGAATTTCGTAGGCGCCTTTAAGATGAAGCTGTTCACCTTCCTGCACCGAAGCCAGGGAGCCCACCGCGGTGACCGGCTGGCGCCGGCCCTGCACTTTGAGGCGCACCACCGCGTAATGGCTCTCCGGGTCGGCGAACGTGACCCGCTCCACCGCGCCCTCCAGGGTCTCCAGGGGTTGGGAGGCGGCCTCAGACGTGGTGGGGAAATTTGAATTAGCCACGATAGACTGTTGTAAGGGAAAAAGAAATTAGCGGACCGGGTCAGATTTTAGACCATGAATAATTAATAGCATCATTATTTTCTGAAAGTCCAGGTGAAATGTCGGGGCCTCTGGTACTGATGAAATTATAACTATCTTAAATAAGGTGAGAAAATTTTCATTATGGTTCCCCCGCAGGAGCTTGGGAACCAATAACAGACACCCACTCTTCAGAATAACTTATGCGGGTTGGGAGGGGGGATTGGGGGTGGGGCAGGGCCCAGTGGCACAGGCGTCCCCGCCTGTGGAAATCCCTGGCCCTCCCCCCCCAAATCTTCATTCCGCCGTCGGCTCGGTGAGGATCTTCTGGCTGATGCCCCGGCCCAGGGCCACCCGGCCGCCGTTGAGGCCCACAATGATGAGGCCCCGGTTGTTTTGCAACACGTTCACTTCCACGCCCAGGTTCAGGCCCAGGGCCAGCAGGCGGGCTCGCAGCATACGGCCGCCCCGGTAGCCGGTGATCCGCACCTTTTGTCCGGCCGGGGCCGCGGCCAAAGACTGTTCCTCGAGACCTGCGGCGCCCGCCATCAGTTCATCTTCCTCTTTTGCCACCTTGAGTCCTTATTTCGCATCCCGGCAGTTGGTGCAGTAGCCGTGCACCTCCAGCTGGTGCCCTTTGATTTGGTAGCCGTATGCTGTGGCCAGTTGCTCCTCCAGACCTTGCATGGCCGGCCCCTGGAACTCCTGGATTTCCCCGCACCCCAGGCACCGGAGGTGGTGGTGCTGGGCGTGGCCGTAAATGTGCTCATAGTGCCAGTGGCCGTCGGTGAAATCCACCTCCCGGATGAGACCGCAGTCAATGAACAGGGGCAAGGCGCGGTAGATGGAGGCCTTGGAAACCTTGGCCCCCTTAGCTCTGAGCTGCAGGTAGAGTCCGTCCACGTCGAAATGCCCGTGGATAGCAAAGACTTCCCGGAGAATCTGCTCCCGCTCCGGGGTGCGCCGCAGGCCCCGCCGGCGGATATAGTCCTGAAATACCTGAATCTCCGATCTCATGGGAGCTATTTTTTATTGAGAATAAATAACAATAATATCCTACCGCAGAAAAAAGTCAAGCTAAACTTGGAAATTGCCGGGCCGTGGGTCAGCAGGCGGTTGAAAAACTCCCATGATTTAATATTTGTCATTCTGAGCGAACCATCATGACCTGAAGGACAAAACGAAACATGAAAATACTTTTCCCGATAGGTGCCTTATTGTAGGGGCGCACCCGCGTGTGCGCCCTCAGGGCGGACACATGGGTCCGCCCCTACAACTGGCTGAGAGCAAGTTGGGTATTTTCATATAAACCGAAGAATCAGGTATTTTTAATAAGTTGAGATCCTTCACTTTCTCTGAAAATACCTTGTCGCCATGAGGACTCAGGGGCGGCCGGGAACGGCCGCCCTACCATATGTTATTTTTGGTGGGGCGGGCCTCCGCGCCCGCCTTTGCCAGGAGAGGCCGTCAGGAGACCGACCGGCCGCCGCCACCAGCGCCCAGGCTTATCACCGTCATGCGGGACGGGCGGCCCAATCGCGTGATCGCCCCTGGCTGAGACCCCCTGCCGCCTTCACTGGACATACCAACCCGTTATTATGCCAACCCTTGATTGGCTTGATTTGACGCAGACGGCCTGGGCAGGCGGCAGAAGAGGAAGTAACCGGGGTAGGGCAGGGGGGAGAGCTTCTTTAAGAGCCCCGGCTGGCCAACATCAGCATGCAGCCCACCAGGGAGGCGGTGGCGGAATGCAGGAGAAACCGAGATTGGAAGGGAAATTTTCGGAGCCAGCCCAGCAGGTCCCCAGCCTTCTCCCGGTTCCACTTGGCCCCCTGGCTCCGGGCCAAAATGTCGGCAGAGATGTGGCTTGGGTCCGGCTGCTTCTGGCGGGCCAATTCCGGAACCGTCCGCTCCTCGGCCGCCAGGGCTTCATCATAGAGCTTCAGGCAGACATCCACCACCTCCGGGTCATATAATTTTCCCCGATGGCGGCGGAGTTCGGCCAGGGCTTCCTCCAGGCCCAGGGCCGGCCGATAGGGACGGTGGGAACACATGGCCTCCACCACGTCGGCCACTCCCAGGATGCGGGCTTCCAGGAGGATGTCCTTCCCTTTCAGGCCCAGGGGGTAGCCTGACCCATCCCACCTTTCATGGTGCTGCAGAATGATCTGGCCGATGGGCCGGGGGAATTTTAGCGGTCTCAAAATGTCGTAGCCCAATTGGGGGTGGGTCTTAAGCATGGCGAACTCGAGGTCGGTGAGCTTGCCGGGTTTGGCGAGAATATCCAGGGGTAGGGCCACCTTGCCCAGGTCATGGAGGCATCCGGCCACCCGCAGGTCCCGGAGTTGTTCAGCCGAGAGGCCCATCTCCGCCCCAATGGCGCAGGCGATCTGGGTTACCCGCTGCTGGTGCCCCACGGTGTAAGGGTCCCGGGCTCCTATGGTCGACTCCATGACCTGGACGATGGCTTCCATCTCCCCTGCCTCTCCAATAATTTTTTACTGATGATTAAGAAAGTTAAAGGGGAATTGAACTTATCACAATTAGGGGAAACCCGATTTTTATCTTCGGAATCCCTTAATTTACCCTGAAGCAGGGAAGGGGATTCATGATAGAATGCGGGGGCAGCAAGCCGAAGCATAAGGGAGCATCTTACTTTGAGGCGCCAGGGGGCAGCGGCATCTCCCGGTCGGGAGCGGGAACTTAAGGCTCTGGCCCGGAGATTGGGGCATCGGTTCAAGGATCTGGGTCTGTTGGACCGGGCCCTGCGTCACAGCTCTTATGCCCACGAGAACCCGGAGGCCGGCCCCAGCAACGAGCAGCTGGAATTTCTGGGGGACGCGGTGCTCTCCCTGGCGGTGAGCAACCTGCTGCTGGCCGCCTTTCCCCAAAGTTCGGAAGGGGAACTTTCCCGGGGCCGAGCCGCCCTGGTGAACGCCCGCCAGCTGGCAGGCCTGGCCCGGCAACTGGACCTGGGGGCCCATCTGTTGCTGGGCCGGGGGGAGGAGCAGCAAGCCGGCCGCGACAAACCTTCTCTCCTGGCCGACGCCCTGGAAGCCGTGCTGGCCGCGGTCTTTTTGGACGGGGGCCTGAAGGCCGCCACCGGCCTCACCCACCGGCTGTTCACCCCTCACCTGGAATCTCTGACCGCCCCCTCCTGGCAGGATTTCAAGACCGGGCTGCAGGAATTCACCCAGGCCCGCTACAAGACCTCGCCCACCTATGAGCTGCTTTCGGAAAGCGGCCCCGGCCACGCCAGGCATTTCCTGGTGGAAGTGGCGCTGCTGGGCCGGCCCCTGGCCCGGGGCCAGGGCCGCACCAAGAAACAGGCGGAACAGCGGGCGGCTCACCAGGCCCTGGAACTGTTGCAGGGTGGCGGGGAATAAGGTTTGGAAGATATTTCAGGGAGGGGGCTAGGGGGGGCCCGCTTCCAATCCTCCCTGAAACCCTCCCCCAACCCCTTATGGGATAATTATAGGCCGGGGAAGTCGGGGCCGCAGGCCCCGCCTTCCCCGGCCCTTATGCGGGTTGGGTGGAGGGCAGGGGCCAGTGGCACAGGCGTCCCCGCCTGTGGAAATCCCTGGCCCTCCCCCCAAAATGAGTCTTTCTCAGCTACTTCCGCGCCTCGGACAGGGCGATGTGGTAGGTCTCCACCTGGGTCAGGGCCGTGAAGACCTCCTTGACCCGGTCTTCCGTGGCTTCGGCCGCGGCCTGGCCGTAGAAGGCCACCGCCCGTTGCTCCCTCTCGTGGGCGGCCCCGAAGTTGGCCTTGGGGTCTTTCAGGCAAGCCTTGAGGTCCGGTTTGATTTCCGGTTTGGGTACCTTCAAGATCTTGCAAATGAGGGAGGCGTGCTCCGCTTCGGTGCGGCCCAGGGCCTTGAACAGGGCCTGGGACAGCGGCTCCGGGGCGCAGTTGGAGGCGCAGTAATAAAAGGCGGCGTTTTTCACTTCCAGGTCCAGGGCCTTTTCCAGGTTGTCCCGGGACCGGGGGCTGAGATTGGGGACGTCGTTCTTGTCCACGTACTCCTCCGCGGGCACCATATAGTTCTCGGGGGCGCCGCAGAACGGGCAAAAGCTGGGGGGGGCGCTCCCCAGGTAGGGATCGCCGCAAATCCGGCAACGGAACAGCTTCATCGTGGGCTCCTTCTGGGTTTCGAGTTTTGAGTTTCGAGTTTCGAGTTTATAGTCCGCCAGAGTAATCTCCAGACTCGAAACTCAAAACGGGCCAGATTTTTCCGGGATTTACTCGATGCGCTTGAACAACTTCTTCACCGCGTTGCAGATCGGGCACTTGTCCGGAGCCTCGCCTTCCACGGTGTAGCCGCAGACGGAGCAGACGAAAATGTCCACCAGCTCCTTGTTAGCCAGATTTTCCAGGGCCTTTTGAAAGAGCCGGGCGTGGACCTTTTCCACTTCGTTGGCGAAGTTGAAGGTGCGCTCGGCCTCTTTGTGGCCTTCGGCCTGGGCCGAGGCGATCATGTGGGGGTACATCTCCAGAAATTCGGCGGTTTCCCCGGAGACCGCCTCCTTCAGGTTCTCTTGGGTGGACTGAATGGCCTTCAAGGCCCTGAGGTGGTTCAGGGCATGGACCGTTTCGGCTTCGGCGGCGGCCCGGAAGAGCCGGGCCACCTGGGGGTAACCCTCGCGATCGGCCTTTTCCGCGAAGGCCAGATACTTGCGGTTAGCTTGAGATTCTCCGGCAAAGGCCTCTTTCAGGTTCTGTACGCTCTTTTCCATGTAGTCTTAACCTCCGCTTATTTTTCCCCTGCTTCCGGTTTCATGGGCACGCCGCAGCACACCAGGACGCCGCCCCCGGCTTCCAATACCTTGACTTTGTTGCCGCACACCTTGCAGCGGTACACCTGTCCCACTTCCGTAGCCATCTTCGTGCTCCCTTGGTTCTTACCCCTGACACTTGGGGCAAAGCCCCCAGAGGGTCAGGGAGTGATGTTCCGCCTGGAAACCCTGCAGGTCCTCCGTCAGAAAAGGCGTGACCCTGGCGGGCTCCCAGGGCAGGTCGGTGATTCGGTGGCAGCCGCGGCAGATGAGATGGGCGTGATGGGAGGTATCCCCATCATAGCGGGCCGCCTCGTGGAGAGGGTTCACTTTGATAATCAGGCCTTTTTCGCAAAAGACCTCCAGGGTCTTATAAACCGTGTTGAAGGAAATGGCGGGGAGTTGGCGGCGCACCTCCTGGTAAATCCACTCAGCGCTGGGATGATCCCGGCGGTCCTCCAGAATGGCCAGCACCGCCAGCCGCTGGGGAGTCACGGCAATGCGATGGTCCCGCAATCTTTGCACCAGGTTTTGCATAAGTTAATTATTATTTAATAATTATTACTGAATTGTCAATCCCTCAAATGAAAGAATTTGATTTTTTTAAGGTGGTCAACGGCGTGAATCCAGGCGGTCTCCTGGCGGCAGGGGGCCGGAGCCCCGTCTGGAGGAACCACGGGTGATTAATGAATTGATATGCAGGGTTATGCCGGCAGGCAAATGGGGCCGGTAAGGAATCTCGGCCGAGATTCCTTACCGGCGGTCAATCGCCGCAGTGGCCTCAATAATAATAAGCCAGGCCGGCCTGGAAGAGATTGACGTTGAAGGCCGGGTTTTCCTTGTAGAGGCCGGCGTTGGAAGAGTGCCGGAAGCGGTAGGCCACGGAAAAGGCCAGCTGCTGAGTCAAGGCAATGTCGAAGCCGCCCCCCACCTGGGGGGTAAAATTGAAGGCATGGGCTATGGCCGGACTGTTGATGCTTTCGGTGATCATCCCCGCGCCCCCTTCCAGATAGGCCAGGACCCCGGGAAAGAGCAGACAGCTGACCTTGAGCATGGGGGTGAAACCCAGTTCAAAGCCGGTGTCTTCGGCATCGGCCACGCTGACGATGCCCTCCAGCACAAAGGAAAGCCCAAATGGCCCCAACTGCTTGCCGGGCCGCACGAAAAAAATGCCCCAGCGGGGCAACAAGCTGTAAAGATGGACATTGGCGCCGTGGGTATTCTTGCCGTAGGCGAAGCGCAGGCCCAATTCCTGGTTGAAGCGGCTCAGGTCAAAGGCCGCCGCCCCGGCCGTGCCGGGGAGCCCCCAGATGACCGCCGCCAGCAGCACCACCAAGCCTTTGCCGCAAACTCGCCGCACCATAATCTCTCCCCCTTTGATGCCGGCTTTGTCGCTTCAAGTTACCCGGCAGGATAGCACCGGGAAGCAGGATTGTCAAAAAATAAAGGAGGCAACGTTAGAACCCATTTCAAAACCGGTTTTTCTGTCATCCTGAACAAAGTAAAGAATCTCGCATCTTCAATAAGTTGCAATCCTTCATTTCATTCAGCATGACCGGAAGAACTGGGTTTTAAATGCAATGCTGGTCACTTAAGCATTGTCGACCGATATTTTTTGTAGGGGCGGGGTTCCCCCGCCCGATAAATAGACCTTCTCCAACAAGGGCGGGAAGACCCCGCCCTTACAAGGATGCTTAAGTGAACCGTACTGGTTTTAAACGGCCTTTCAGGAAGGTAGGGTGGATGGGGCCCACCCTACCACCGCAGTCTTTGCTGAAAGCTGAAAGCTGACTGCTGAAAGCTATTTCTATCACCTGGCCCAGAAGGGATCGTCCCGGAACCGGGCCGCGGCCCCCAGTTCGGCTTCAATGAGCAGCAAACGGTTGTACTTGGCAATGCGCTCGGAGCGGGACACCGAGCCGGTCTTGATCTGCCCCGTGCCGGTGGCCACCGCCAGGTCGGCGATGAAGGTGTCCTCCGTCTCGCCGGAGCGGTGCGAGATTACGGCCCGGTAGGAGTGGCGCCGGGCCAGGTTGATGGCGTCCAGGGTCTCGGTGACGGTGCCGATCTGGTTCAGCTTGATGAGAATGGCGTTGGCCGCGCCCAACTCGATGCCTTTCTGCAAGTACTGGACGTTGGTGACGAACACATCGTCCCCCACCAGCTGCAGCCGACCCCCCAACTCCCGGGTGAGATGCACCCAGCCGTCCCAGTCGTTTTCGTCCAGGCCGTCTTCAATGGAGGCGATGGGGTAATGGCCGGCCAGCCCCCGGTAGTAGTCCGTCAAGGCCTGGGCGGAGCGCCGGGAGCCGTCCCCCTTTTTGAAGACGTAATCCCCCTTGTCCCGGTCAAAAAACTCCGAGGCCGCGGGGTCCAGGGTCAACACCACGTCCTGGCCCGGGCGGTAACCGGCCTTCTCGATGGCCTCCATGATGAGGTCCAGGGCCGCCTCATGGGAGGGCAGGTCCGGGGCGAAGCCGCCTTCGTCCCCCACGCCGGTGGCCAGCTTTTTGGCGCTCAGCACCTTTTTCAGGGTCTGGAAGACCTCCGCGGCCAGGCGCAGGGCCTCGGCGAAGGTGGGGCCGCCCACCGGCATGATCATGAATTCCTGGATATCCAGGTTGTTGCCGGCGTGGGCCCCGCCGTTGATGATGTTCAGCATGGGCATGGGGAGAAGAGTGGCGCCGGTGCCCCCCAGGTAACGGTAGAGCGGCAGGCCGCTCACCGCCGCCCCGGCCCGGGCCACCGCCATGGAGACGGCCAGGATGGCGTTGGCTCCCAGGCGGCTCTTGTTGGGGGTGCCGTCCAGGTCGCACAGGAGCCGGTCCAGGCCCGCCTGGTTCAAAGGGTTGAGCCCCTTGAGCTTTGGAGCGATGACCTCCTGAATATTTTTAACCGCCTGCAGCACCCCTTTCCCCAGATAGCGGGGACCCCGTCCCGCAGCTCCAGGGCCTCGTTTTCTCCGGTGGAGGCCCCGGAAGGCACCAGGGCCTGGGTGCGGATGCCGTTATCCAAAAGCAGCTCGGCCAGCACGGTGGGCTGGCCCCGGGAGTCGAGGATTTCATGGGCATGGATTTCC
>DASWLF010000479.1:0-1946 GCA_036396255.1 Desulfobaccales bacterium | reverse complement strand
CACCCGGGGCATCAAGAGCGGCAAGACCGGCTATGCCTGGATCATGAACAACCAGGCCATCTTCCTGACCCACCCGGAGCGCGACTTCGTGGGGAAAAACGCCTTCACCGTGCGTAAGGCGCGCATGCCGGCCATCTCCTTTGACGCCATCAACGAAATCCAGCGGGAGAAGATGCAGGCCGGCAAGGAGGGCTGGGGCACTTACATCTCCGGCTGGCACCGGGGGATGGCGGGCACCATCCAGAAGCTCATCGCCTATGCGCCGGTGCGATTGGGCGACACCACCTTCGTCCAGGACCAGGCCACGGAACTCTCCTGGTCGGTGGCGGTGGTGGCCCCGGTGAGCGAAGTGGAAGGGGTGGTCCATTCCCTCTATCTCAGGCAATTCTTCCTGCAGGTGATCATCGGTTTCGTGGTGCTCTCCGGCACTATCTTCATGCTGAACTTCCGCTACGAGCGGCAGTTCTCCGCCTCCCTGCAGGAGGAAGTGAGCCGCCAGCGGGAGAAGTTGCAGAAGTCCGAGGCCCGCTACCAGGGGTTGGTGGAAAACGCCGCGGACCTGATCTACACGGTGGACGAAGGCGGCCGCATCCTCTCCATCAACCGGTACGCCGCCAATCTCTTTGCCATGGCCCAGTCCTATCCCAGGAGGCCCCAGGACCCCGAGATCAAGGTCCAGGAGTTCGTGGGCCGCACCTTTTATGAAATTTTTGAAAAGAAATCCGCAGACTTCCATATGGAGTGGCTCCGGGAAGTCAAGGAAACGGGCCGGGCCAGGAGCAAGCGGCACCAGGTAGCCATCGGCGACCAGGAGTTCTGGTTCTCCACCAGCATCGTGGGCATCAAGGACGAACAGGGCCAGATCTTTACCTACGAGATCATTTCCCGGAACATCACCGGTCGCAAGGTCATCGAAGACCGCCTGATCAACATGGAGAAACTGGCCTCCATCGGCACCCTGGCCGCGGGGGTGGCCCATGAAATCAACAACCCCATCGCGGTGATCCTGGGGTTTTCCGAACACCTGCTGGAACAGACCGAATCCATGCCGGAAATCCACGAAACCCTGCAGGTCATCGAGGAAGAAGGCTTGCGGTGCAAGAAGATTGTGGAAAACCTCCTGACCTTTGCCCACACCCCGGAAGTCACCGAGACTTCGGCGGACGTCACCGGCATCCTGGAAAAGACCCTGGAGGTGATAAGCAATACCCTGCTGACCAGGAAGATTCGCCTGGAGTCCGACCTGGCCCCCCATCTGCCCCGGGTCAAGGGGGACCCCCGGGAGCTGCAGCAGGTCTTCATCAACCTGATCAACAACGCCATGGACTCCATGAGGGGCGGGGGCCTGCTCCGGGTCGCCACCTCGGCGGCCCCCGACGGCAAAAGGGTGGCCATCGAATTCAGCGACACCGGCAACGGCATCCCCCGGGAGGCCCAGCCCAAGATCTTCGACCCCTTCTTCACCACCAAAAAGACCGGCGAAGGCACCGGTCTGGGCCTGTCCATGAGCTACGGCATTATCACCAAGTTCGGGGGCAATATTATCTTTACCAGCTATCCGGCCGGGGAATACCCGGAAAAGCACGGCACCACCTTCACGGTTTATCTCCCCATGGTCTCGAGTGCGGAGGCCGAAGCCCCTGACCAGGACCGGCCTGGGGAAGAGAAAACCGCCAGTATCTATTAATGGCCAGAGATTCGGAGGAGGACAACATGCCGGAAAGGATATTAGTGGTAGACGATGAACCCAATATGCTCAGGTTGCTGAAAACCATCCTGATGGACAAGACCGGGTACGAGGTCGTCACCACCAACAACCCCCTGGAAGTAAGCAAGCTGCTCCAGGAAGACCATTTCGATCTGGTGGTCACCGACCTCAAGATGCCCCTGGTGGACGGCATGGACCTCATCGATATCATCAAAAAGGTCGACGCCGCCCTGCCCAT
>DASWLF010000478.1:0-7703 GCA_036396255.1 Desulfobaccales bacterium | reverse complement strand
CTTTTCGATATACACCTGGCCATTGCGGAAAAAGCCGATGCCCCAGCCGCTGATGTTGGCCCGGGACTTGTCGGCGAACAGCGGCAGATATTCCTGGGCGGTGTAATGCTGGCCCGAGGACATGGCGAAGAGTTCACACATGTCTTAACTCCTCCCGCAGAGGTTCAACATCTACAATTTTATGAATAGCCTGGCTATTTTTAATTCTGCGTATGAAAATTGCTCGCCCAGCATTTCACGAACGGGCGACAAAGCTGTCCCTCTGGATTTATGAAATGCAGCTTTTATTGTTTCGAATCTCTCGGACGACGGCCTTAAATAGTCGATATCAATTTTTTCTCCGGTGCTGACCAACTTTTCAATATGAGATGCTATGGTCCCGGCCGAAAGACCTCTCATACTCGCTATTTTGTTAATTGACATTTTTTGCAGAACCAATTCTTTGGTTTCCCGATAGGTCGGTCCCAGACGACTTGGCCGGGGCGGCCTTGCCGATCTTTTCACGGGAACATCTTTTTCGCTGAGATTATTTTCCTTGGCGTAAGTCTGAATAACCTCTGTAAATATATTCCCGTATTGTTTAAGTTTTTCATCGCCCACGCCGCTGATTCTTGAAAAGTTCTCCTCGCTTTGCGGCAGATATAGAGCCATCTGGCGCAGAGCCAGATCGCCAAAGACGACAAAAGGCGGAACCCCTTTTTCATCGGCGATTTTTTTGCGCAAGAGGCGCAGTTTCTCAAATAGCTCCCTATCGTATTCGGCTTCAACCGCATCACTTGGTTGAGACAATTTGGCGATAGATTGAAGCTTGGGTAGACGGATTTTTCCCCGCTGCTTCAAAAAATCATTGCCACGCGGGCTTAATTCAAGGATCGGATATTCATCGCCGCTTTTCACAATCAGCTTTCTGGAAACCAATTGACTGATAATGCGTCTTAAATCTTCCTTGGAAAAATCATCAACAATACCGTATACCGACAATTTATGATGATCACGTTCAATGATTTTCTTATTCTTTGCCCCGTGCAGTACATCGATAATATAGTTTATCCCGAACCGTTGCCCAGTTCGTTTAATAGCCGATAAAATTTTTTGGCTAATTATAGTTGCATCAATTTCTTCTTTCGGCGAAAGACAAATATTGCATCCATCGCAGTTTTCTTGTTTATAATCTTCTCCGAAATATGAAAGTAAATAATGACGGCGGCAGGTTGCCAGTTCACAATATTCATCCATCTGGTCGAGCTTCCGATAGGCATTTTTCCGCTCGGCCTCATTTTCTATCTGCCGGATAAAATACTGTTGTTTAATTGCGTCAGCGGATGAATAAAAAAGAATGCACTGGCTCGGAAGTCCGTCGCGTCCGGCGCGCCCCGTTTCTTGGTAGTAGCCTTCAATTGATTTTGGCAGATGATAGTGAATAATCAAGCGGACATCCGGCTTGTCAATTCCCATCCCGAAAGCAATCGTCGCGACGATAATTTGCGCTTCGTCTCGAATGAATTTCTCTTGATTAGTTCTGCGCTCCTCGTTTTCCAGCCCGGCGTGATAAGGAAGCGCCTTAAACCCCTCCTGGCGCAAATCCGCCGCCAGATGCTCGGTGTCTTTTCTGGAAAAACAATAAATGATCGCTGATTCATTCCGGTGTTCCCGCAATATATTAATCAGTTGGTCGTAAGAATTTTTTTTGGGAAGCACTGCATACGATAGATTGGGGCGGTTGAAGCTGGAGATAAATATTTGCGCTTTATCGAGTGACAACTGATCAATGATATCTTCCCGCACCTTTTTGGTGGCAGTGGCTGTAAGGGCCATCGCCGGGACCTCGGGGAAAATATTTCTCAGCATTATAAGATTACGGTACTCGGGACGAAAATCATGGCCCCATTCGCTGATACAGTGGGATTCGTCAATAGCCATCAGACTGACTTTAATTGTCTTCAAGAAAAGCTGAAATTCAGGCAAAATCAATCGTTCCGGCGCCGCATACAGGATTTTTATTTTCCCCCGGCGCGCCTCCGCCTGAATTTGGTCAATTTCAGCGCGAGTTAACGTGCTATTAATGAATTCAGCCGGTATCCCATTAGCCTGGAGATAGTCCACTTGGTCTTTCATCAGCGCGATGAGAGGTGAAATAACCAGGGTCACTCCCGGCATCTTTAACGCCGGCAATTGAAAGCACAGCGACTTTCCTGCACCGGTAGGCATCAGCACAAAAGCATCTCTTTGCGACATCACGCAACCAATAATCTCCTCCTGCAAAGGGCGGAATTGATCAAAACCGAAATGGGTTTTAAGAAGATTTAACATAGGGGTATTTGCAGCCGCGCCGCAAAATGGGGGTAGGCCCCGGCCAGTTTCTCTTTCACCGGGCCGTAAAGGAGCTCCCGGGCGGCAGGCGTCAGGGGCGGGGTGGCGGCGGGCGGCCCGGGAGCCCGGAAGTCGAAGCCGGTGAGCTGCCGCACTTCCTCCAGGCTCTCCCCCGGATGCAGAGATTCCAACAGAGGCGGATTCGGGGGGTCGAAGGCGAAGACGCATCTGGGGGTGATCAGCCGGGTAATGCGGCCCGGGCGCTGCCAGGGGCTCAAGTCGGGAGTGTAGCCCGGTGCGGTGACGGTATCCACCCGGGATACCAGGCCCCGGGCCTCGTGGGCCGTCTTGAAGAGCACCACCCGCTCCACCACGTAAGCCAGAATGGCGGAGCCGGCCCCGCCCGGAAGCCGCACCTGGGGTTTGCCGTAATTACCCACGGCCATGAGGTTGATATTCCCCTGGCCGTCGATTTGGGCCCCGCTCATATAAAAGAGGTTCAACCTGCCGGTCTGGGCCAGGTCGAAAAACCCCCGCCACTCGCCCTCGAAGGGCCAATCTTGGCTCCCGGCCACAAAGACCTGGGCCCGGGGGGCGTGGGTGAGGTGGGCCAGCCACAAGGCCGCGGCGGGCATGGGCGACAGCGTCCCGCAGGCGGCCCAGTCCCCATCCCGCACCTGCCGGGCCAACGCCCCGATCATCACCTCTTCGCCGAAAGTCAGCTTGTCCATGGTCCTGGTTATGGGGGAGGGGGCTAAGGGCTTTTTTATAAGTGGCCCTTACCCCCTCCACCAAACCCCCACCCCCAAACCCTGAAGTTTTAGCCTGGGAAGTCGGGGCCAACGGCCCCGTCTTCCCAGGCCCTTTAGCGGGTTGGGAGGGGGTGTGGGGGAGGGCAGGGACTTTTTTGTAAGTGTCCCTGGCCCTCCCCCACATATCCTTACCCCCCCACCACCATGACCTTGGTGCCCACGCAGCTGACCATGAAGTTATCGGGGAAGGCGGCGGCCAGTTTGGTCAGGGCCCGGAAGCCGGTGCAGTGTCCGGCGATGATCAGTTCGGGATTAAGTTCTTTCAGGCCCTGGATGGTGTTATGAATGAGGTCGTCGCCATGGGCCGTGAGGTGGAAGCCGCCGATAATCAAGGCTATCTTATGCACGCCGGTGAGTTTCTGGGCGTATTTCACCATATTGACGATGCCGGGGTGGCTGCAGCCGCCCACCACCACCAGGCCCCGGCCCTCCACGTTGGCCACCAGGGCCTGCTCGTCGCTGAAGGGGTCTGGTTCTTCCTGGTCCTTGATCTTGCGCTTGAAGTTGGGCAGCGGCTTTTCGTAAGCGGTGCTGGCCTCCACCGTGCCGGTGAGGAGGGCCTGGTCCAGGATCAGTTGCGGACCCCGGTTCTCGTGGAGTTTCACTCCCGCGGCCACCAGCTGGTCCATCTCCAGCTGCCAGCCGATGCGGCCCCGGGGCGTGATGAGCACCTTGGGGAGAAAGATGTCCTGGTGAAGGTAAATGGGCATGATCCGGGCGCTTTTGGCCAGCACCTCCAGGAGGCCGCCGTAGTGGTCCGGGTGGCCGTGGCTCAGGACAATGGCGTCGATGTCGCCCACCTCGTGCTCCAGGGCCTCCAGGTTGTTGAACAGGGGCAGGGGCGAGTTGGCCGCGTCCATGAGGATGCGGGTCTGGTGGCCGTTTTGGGTCAGGGTGATGAAATAGGCCAGCCCGTGGGCCGCCACCAGGGGTTTTTTCAGGCGGCCGGGAACCACCCGCTCCACGATGCCGGGCCGGGACGGTTCGAAAACGTCAAAGAAGTTGTCCACCAGGATCTCTATGGTAACAGCTTGCAAGACGGGTATCTGCATGGGACCTCCTATGAGACGTTGTCAGGTTGTAGGGGCGGGTTTAAAACCCGCCCCTACAGGGACCAGGTATTGGCCGCAAGGGAAAAATCTGTTAGAAATGATAGAGATTTCTGCTAAAATTAGCGTTACCCGGGGTGCCTGTCAAGAAATTTAGGGGCGCCTTGAAGGAGAGACGGATGCCGACTTACGAATACAAGTGCAAGGAACACGGGCACATCTTTGAGGTGGAGCAGAAGATGAGCGACGAGCTGCTGACGAAGTGCCAGTTTTGCGATTCCGAAGTGGAGCGCCTCATCGGCATGCCCACCATTTTTTGCAAGGATTCCCCCAACAGTCCTTACAAAAAAGACTTCCGCTCCGATCCCCACAAGTGGGAATCGGTGTGCGAATCGGCCTTCGGGGCCACCAAAAAGGACAAGGAAGAAATTAAGAAGAACTGGAATAAAAAGGACAATACCTGGGTTTAACCCATGGGCCTGCCGGCTTAGCGGTTCATGGCTCCCAGGAATTCCTGGTTATTGCGGGTCCCCCTGAGTTTCTCCAGCAGAAATTCCATGCTGTCCACCGAGGAAAGCGGCGACAGCAGCTTGCGCAGGATCCAGATGCGGTTCAGGTCCTCCGGCGGCAGCAGCAGCTCCTCCTTCCGGGTGCCGGAACGGTTGATGTCGATGGACGGGAAGATGCGCTTTTCGGTGAGCTTCCGGTCCAGATGAATCTCCATATTGCCGGTGCCTTTGAACTCCTCGAAGATCACCTCGTCCATGCGGCTGCCGGTCTCGATGAGGGCGGTGGCGATGATGGTGAGGCTCCCCCCCTCCTCGATGTTGCGGGCCGCGCCGAAAAAGCGTTTGGGCCTTTGCAGGGCGTTGGCGTCCAGCCCGCCGGAGAGGATCTTGCCGCTGGCCGGCACCACCGTGTTGTAAGCCCGGGCCAACCGGGTGATGGAATCCAGCAGGATCACCACCTCCCGCTTGTGCTCCACCAGGCGCTTGGCCTTCTCCAGGACCATTTCCGCCACCTGGATGTGGCGCTGGGCCGGCTCGTCGAAGGTGGAGCTCACCACTTCGGCCGCGACGCTGCGCGCCATGTCCGTCACTTCTTCGGGCCGCTCGTCGATGAGCAGGACGATGAGAATGACCTCCGGGTGGTTCTTGGCGATGCTGTTGGCCAGGTTTTGCAGGAGCATGGTTTTGCCGGTGCGGGGCGCGGCCACGATGAGGCCCCGCTGGCCCATGCCCACCGGGGTCATCAGGTCCATGATCCGGGCGGAGTAATTGTCCGCCTCCGTTTCCAACTTCAGACGCATGTCGGGATAAAGGGGCGTCAGGTTGTCGAACAGGATCTTGTCCCGGGCCACCGAGGGGTCTTCAAAGTTGACCGTCTCCACCTTCAGGAGGGCGAAGTAGCGCTCCCCCTCCTTGGGGGGGCGGATCTGCCCGGAGATGGTGTCTCCGGTGCGCAGGTTGAAGCGCCGGATCTGGGAAGGCGAGACGTAGATGTCGTCCGGTCCGGGCAGGTAGTTGTAGTCCTGGGCCCGCAGGAACCCGAAGCCGTCCGGCAGGATCTCCAGGACGCCGCCGCCGGAGATCACCCCGTTTTTTTCCACCTGGGCCTGCAGGATGGCGAAGATGAGCTCCTGTTTGCGCATCCCCGCCGCGCCTTCCACGCTGAGGTCCCGGGCCAGGCCCGCCAGTTCGTTGATTTTCTTGTGTTTCAATTCCGATAAGTTCATTGTTGCCTCGTTGCTGCTCATGGGGAAAATTCCATACCGGTGCCAGATTGGTTGGCGGTGATGGTTGTGGGAATGCGGCCGCTAAGGCCGCGTTTAAGCCAAAGGTCCTTTGCCTGGCCAGTAGTGGCCAACAGCCGTAATTTGGGAGTAACGCGCGGACAAGTTCAACTCAAATTAGGGAGATGGTTCGGGGTATCCTTACTTTCTTAACGTATCGGGCCTATACCAGGATTACTTAAGGTAGGTTAGTTACGGACGCTAACCTTTTTGGCTGCCGCTGTCAAGAGGATTTTTTGCAGTTTCCCCCAGATATTTTTTACCTGTGCCAAGGTGTTGCTCAAGGCCCCCCGGTTGTCCACCACGTAGTCGGCCCTGGCAAGTTTATCCTTCAGGGGCAGCTGGGCCTGAAGCATCCCGGCGATCTCGGACGCACCCCGCCGGTCCCGGTCCCCCAGGCGCTGCACCTGGTCCGCTTCGTCCGCGTCAACCACGATGATGCGGTTGTAGGCCTTCTCCAGCCCGGCTTCGAATAAGAGCGGCACCTCCACCAGCACCAGGGGCGTCCCCTGGCGTTCCAGGTCGTTGAGGCGCGCTTTAATCTCCCGGGCCACCTGGGGATGGATGAGGGCGTTGAGAAGGCGGCGCTCCTCGGGGTCGGCGAAGATCCGGGCGGCTACTTTGGCCCGGTCCAGGGCGCCATCCTCCCGGAAATATTCCGGGCCGTAGCGGCGGCGCAGCTCCTGCCAGGCGGGCGTCCCCACCGCCACCGCGTTTCGGGCCGCCTCATCGGCGTCCAGGACCTGGGCCCCCAGGTCCCTGAACATGCGGGCCACGGTGCTCTTACCCGACCCGACCCCCCCGGTAATGGCGACTTTTAGCATGCTTTTGGTAGGGTGCGTCTTACGCACCAAGAGTGGCGCGTAAGACGCGCCCTACAGCTACTTAATTGAGATTGTGTAGGGTGGGCACTGCCCACCTTTTTTATTTTTTGGTGGGCGGTGCCCACCCTAAATTTTAATCTTTCAAATTTTCCAGGCAGTCCACCACCGCCTGAAAGTCCTCCGGCAGGGGGGCTTTCCAGCTCATTCTCTCGCCGGTGCGGGGGAGGGTTACCCCCAGTTGCCAGGCGTGCAGCAACTGGCGCCGCACCAGGGGGCGTAGGTCTTTGAGCCTGGTCAGCTTACCGATATGCTTTTCCCCGAGGGCGAAAGGCAATAACCATAATCTCCTGGATTGGTTCGTTGACTCGATAAATGATGCGCCAGTCCCCCACCCTGGAAGTGCGCTGCCCTTCCTCCATTTTTACCGCCTTGGAAATCCTGGTGGCATAGGGGTCAAAGGCTAATTCTTTAAGACGATCGTCCAAACGCCTTGCAGTCACTTGGTCCAGTCGGTCTAATTGCTTTTTCGCCGGCAGAGATAATTGAACGCGGTACCTCACAGGCCGCGTTCCTTTTCATATTCTTCCAGGCTGATAAATTCGCCGCGCTCAATGGCTTCTTCGCCCTCCTTGATGGCGGCCAGGTCTTCCGCTGAGAAAGGCTCTTCGTCATATTCCTCTTGACGCTCTACCTGCTCATATAATAAATCTACCAGTTTTCGGAACAGGTCCGCATTAGGCCCCTGGGCTATGGTCCTAACCTTGACAATCAGGTCGTCAATGGTGGTTTCCATGGTCAACCTCTGCTTTGGAAGATTTCCCCATAAATTAATTCAGGTTTTCCAAATTGTCCACCACCACCTGAAAATCCTCCGGCAGGGGGGCTTCCCATCTCATTCTCTCGCCGGTGCGGGGGT
>DASWLF010000477.1:0-7268 GCA_036396255.1 Desulfobaccales bacterium | reverse complement strand
TTCCCGGCCGGCCCAGGCGTTTTCCAGGCGAGGCAGATGGCGCTCGGTAATGAAGGGGCCCTTGGTAAAGACGAAGCAGTATTCCAGGACATGCTGCAGTTCCCGCACATTGCCGGGCCAGGGGTGGCGGCAGAATACTTTCATCACCTTGGGGTCCACCCCCCTGATTCTTTTGTTAAATTTACGGTTGAGCTGTTCCAGGAAATACTTAATGAGGATGGGGATATCTTCCCGCTTTTCCCTGAGCGGCGGCAGGTAGATGGGCACGGTGAAGAGCCGGTAGTAAAGGTCGTCCCGGAACCTGCCCTGTCGCATGGCTTCCTGCAGTTCCACATTGGTGGCCGCAATAATCCTGGCCTCCAGGGGGATTTTGCGGTTGCCGCCCAGCCGCTCGAAGCCTCTACCCTCCAACACCCGCAGCAGCTTCACCTGGAGCTCCGGCCGCAGATCGCCGATTTCATCCAGAAATAGGGTGCCGCCTTTAGCCAACTCGAACTTCCCCGCCTTGCTGCTCACGGCCCCCGTAAACGCCCCCCGCTCATAGCCGAAAAGCTCGGACTCCAGCAGAGTCTCCGGGATCGCCGAACAATTAACGGCCTGAAAGGGCCCTTTACGCCTGGGGCTCAGCAGGTGAAGGGCCCGGGCGATGAGCTCTTTGCCGGTTCCCGACTCCCCCAGGATCAGCACATTGGAATTGGAGGCGGCGATGATGGGAAGCTGTTGGATAATTTCCTGCATCTGGGGACTGACCCCCACGATGTCCGAAAAAACCTCAAGATCTTTGGCTTCCGCTGGATGATGGAGACAGCTCAGGTCGTGAAAGGTCTCCACCCCTCCCAGCACCTTGTTGCCCGGCTTTTTGATCTGGGCGGTGTTAACCAGGATCAATTTCTTATCACCTGACTTGGTGAAGATTTCCACCTCCTGGTCCACCAGGTCTTGCCCGGTGCTCATGGAGATGCGCATGGGGCAACTCTTGTGGCAGAGCTCACTGCGGAAGATTTCCCAGCAGAACTTGCCCATGGCTTCGTCCCGGGAATACCCGGTGATTTCCTGGGCGGTTTGGTTAAAATAACTGAGTTGCCACCGGGTGTTCACCACAAACACCCCCTCCGGGAACTGGTCCATGACCTCCTCATGGCTCAGGCCCAGGAACTTGAGGGCTTGGCCCAGGACTTCGTCTCCCTTTCTTTCCAGGGTTATAACCGTGCCCGTCACCCTATTCTCTTCGTCATAGAGGGGAATGCACCGGTAAAAGAGGCCGGTTCCCGTTAACTCATCTAACTGCAAGAGGCCGTATTCTTCCTCCCCCCAACTCAGCATTTCCCAGATGGGTTGGCCATAGCGCGAGAGGGAACGGCCCAACAAGCCGTTGGCCTTCAGGAAGCTACCGGAGGGCAGAGGACAAGCGAGAAGGGCCTCCGCCAGGGGATTGGCGGCCAATAGCTTGCCTTGGCGGCTTATCACCAATACTCCACAATCCGCATCCATAATATCTGCCCAAGGAAAGGGAAGGGCTATGCCGGCGGGGGTGATCCACTTTAATGAGCTTTTAGATGGGCAGGAAGACCGACATAAAGCTTCCCTTAAGCTATTTTAACATGGAGCAAGATTTGTACCAATGAAATATTAACCGGAAATTAGATCCTTGAAATTCCGACAGAGGGGTTTTATGCCCGCAAGACATTTGGCCTAGCACATCTTTCTTGGGCTGGCGCTTATCGGTGTCGCCTAGTAGGCGCCTCCCGGCCATCAGGGGGGCATCTCATGCGCCTATCGCGAAACCAGGAAAAATTCTCCCCCTCACCCCAGCCCTCTCCCCCGCGGGGGGAGAGGGAGAATTTGAGGAGCTTTTCGGAACCGAACTCTAATTAAGGGGTTGGGGGAGGGGTTTCTGGGGAGGGGGCAGGGGGATAAAAGACGGTTTTTGGTTTTTGGTTAAAAGAAGGGGGGATTTGCTTGTGGTGACCTTCCCTGGCGCGTTAAACTCCGGACCTGGTAAACGAAGACCCCGGAAACTAAAAACTAAAAACTAAAACCTCGTAACTCGAAACTCAACCAGGGCCAGGAACCGGTCCTTGAGGGCCGCGGCCCGCGATAAATCCGGCACTTGCCACCCCTTAATCAGCCAACATCCAAGCGACGCACTTTCCCGCCCACCTCCACCACCAGGTCGTCAAAATAGGTTACCGAATCGGCTTTGGTCCAGAGCCCCACGAAGCCCTCCAACTGCCGCGGGGCCTGGTATTCCAGGAGCAGTTCCCCATCCAGGTAGCTTTTCAGGGTATTACCGGCGATGGCCGCGGTAATCCGGTACCACTGCCCGGTGTTGATGGGGTGCTGGATATTGGCCCGCTGCCAGCGCTTATTATTGACGTATTCAAAGAGGGTGAAATTATCTTCCAGGGCGTTGATCCTGAGGACGAAGTAGTTGGCCACGTCCCGGATGGCGAAGGCGAGGCCGCCCGCCTGGTCGATCTTGCCGGCCGCGCATCTGGTACGCACGCTGAGCCGGGCGTCGCCCACGGAACTCTCTTTGGCGATGGCCAGAGGAAAATAATAGTAGGCTTCGATATTATCCAAGAACTCCTGATACTTGGCTCCCATCATCTTGCCCATCAGGGAGGCCAGGCCCGAAGATAGGCCCCGGCCAAAACTGGAGCCGTCTTGGAAAATGAGGTAACGCTCCTCCTCTTGCAGCCGTTGCCACTCACCCACGGGGGTGTAGAAGCCGGGCAGGGCCCTCTCTTGGGACATATGGAAAAAGTCGTAGTCTCCCTGGAAGAAGGCCTCCACCATGCGGCCCACGTCCCCTTCGCGGGTGATGGCCATGTCCAGGAGCCGGCTGGCGGCGAGAAGCCGGCCCACTTGTTCCAGGGTGGCCTCCATGGACTTTAAATCATGACCGATCGTGGAGGCCTCCAGGAGGTCGGCGGTGACTTTCAGTTTGCAACCGAGACGCCCCAGCACCTGCCCCAAAAAGTTGAGCCGCAAAGAGCGGCCGTATTGGCCGCCGGCCCCCCCGGCAAATTGCAGGGAAAAATAATTCTCCTCGGGATTAACGCCCACGAAGGCGTCAAGGTTGGCGTAATGGTAACCGAACTTGGCGCTCAGGTTCACGTATTCCCGGGAGAGAACCGCGAAGCTGTCACCTCCGGGCAAGTCGCCTTCTCCGGCCATCGCCCCCTGGGCCATGAGCCGCAGCAGGTCTCTGGCCGCGAAGGGGATACCCCCCGACCAACTGATGCCCGGGTGCGCCAGACCCCGCCAGAGAGCCCGCATGGGCACAGACTCCAGATGCTCCGCAATGATCTCGTGGCAGGTGGTCAGTCCGGACTTGATGCCGCCGCCCAGGTCGATGAGATACAGGGACAGAGGGATATGGGTGGTGAGCTTGCAAGACACGACCTCCCCTTTGCCAGCCGCGGCCAACCCGAACATTTCTTGCATGGACCGTTCATGGGAGAACCGGATGATGTCATGCAGAGTCCGGCAGCCCGCCGGGGCAAAGGCAGGGGATTGGGGATCGGTCAGGTTCAGGGGCGACAGCCTGTCCAGAACCGCCCGCAAGCGGCGATGCATGGGGCTGTCAGCGATATGTTTCCGCGTCGGTCTGGCAGCGGCGGTCAATTCAGGGACCAGGCCCTGATAAACGGTGGCCGTGTCGGCCACCAGGGTGATGACCTCGCCGTCCGCCAGCACCGCGGTGGCGTTGCCGGCCGCGAAGATGGCCGGCAGGCCGAACTCCCGGGCCACCGAGGCGAGATGGCTGGTGACGCTGCCCACATCCGTGATGATGCCCCTGATCCGCCCCATGAGACCGGCGTGTTCGGGAGAGGCGGTTTTGGCCACCAGAATGGCCGCTTCCGGCAGGGGTCCCGGGTATTGCTCCCTGGCCAGGAAGACCGTACCGGACACCACCCCGGGGGAGGCCGTCCTGCCGGCGGCCAACCGGATGGGATGGCCGGGGAATTCCGGCGGGGCCGCGGCTCGGGAGGGTTTGCCCTGGATGAGCCCCAGGAGACGGGATTGGAGAAAAAAGAGCTTCCCCTGCCCGTCAATGGCCCACTCCACATCCTGGGGAGCCCCGAAATGCTCTTCCAGTCTCAGCCCCGCCTGGGCCAGGATTTTCACCTGATCATCCTGTAGGGACGGCTGGCCTTTCTCGGCCTCGGGGACCTCTTCCAACTGCAGGCCGCCTCCCGGCAAATTGACCTGCCGGTGCTCTTTGCGGCCGATAAGCCGCTCCCTCACCGTAAGAGTCTCCCGGTCCACATAAAATTCATCGGGCGCCGCCTCGCCGCTCACCAGGTGTTCACCCAACCCCCAAATGGAGCTGATCTTGAGGAGGCCGGCGTCGGCCTGGCCCGGATCCACCGTGTAGAGGACGCCGCTGGCCCGGGAATCGACCATCACCACCCCGGCCACGCACATGGGGGTATCCCGGTCATCCAGGCCGTAACGCAGCCGGTAAAGAATGGCCCGGGGGGAATATTTGCTGGCCACCACCTTTTTATAAGCCTCCAGGATGCCCTCCCGGGTGACATTTAAACAGGTCAGATATTGGCCGGCAAAGGAGGCCTGAGAATCTTCCCCCACCGCGCTGCTGCGCATGGCGATGCGGACGTTCTTCCACGTCTGGGCCTCCAGGGCGGCGTAAGCCTCCAAGATTTTTGCCGCCAGAACTTCCGGAACGGGCGCCCTTAGGATCATCTCCTGAAGGCCCCGGCTTTTCGCCTCCAGGTCCGGGTACGCCTCCGGGGAGAGCCCCGCCAGGGTCTCCTCAATCACCGGGATAAGGCCGTTTTCCTCCAGAAAGCGGCCAAAGGCGCAGGCCGTCACCACGAACCCCGGGGGTATGGGTAAGGCCAGCAGGTTGCCGAGCGCCGCGAGATGGGTGGCCTTGCCGCCTGCGTCCTGGAAAGACTCGGACGTCAGGGCCGCCAGAGGCAGGACCAGTTCCCCGGTGAGGCAGTAGGGAGCCGGGTAATAAAGGGGCGCCAGCTCGCGCTCCAGGCCGTCCAGGACCCCGAGCAGGTCCCCGTATCTGCCCCTGCCTAAGCCGTCCAGGGCCTGCACCAGGTGACGGGTGCAGGCCAGCAACTCCCGGCCTTGTTTTTCGATGAGGCCCATACTGAAAGGGGAGCCGGTGTAATAGGTTTGCTCCAACTCCGCCAGGAGGTTCAAGGCCTGGTAGTTGTAATTGAGGAACTCTTTGAAATATTTATACTTTGCCACGATCTCGCCTTCCAGGTTGACGAGCAGGCGGCAAGATCTTTTCGTGGAAAACAGCTCGAGGAATCTCATGAGGCTATCCTGGTTTTTTTGTAAGAGCCGGTTTTCGGTTTTTTCCCGTCATAAACGTCAGTCAGACTCATCCCGGTTGCGGTCAACCAAATATTTTGCTGCAAACAGCTTTCCTGGTGGCACCGGCATCGTGCATAGGCTTCCCAGGCTTAAGCCTGGGACTAAAAAACAATCCAGTTGAACTAAACTCTTTATTAAGGAATCTAAGTTTGCAGGTTAGCTAAGACCAGGGAAAAAAACTGAAAACTGAAAACTGAAAACTCAAAACTCAAAACTCGAAACTCGAAACTCAAAACTCGCCCCTAGGCGTATTTGAGGCTGCCGGCCTCCAGGGCCCGGATCTGGTCCCGCAGGGCTGCGGCCCGCTCGAAGTCCAGCTTTTTGGCCGCGGTTTGCATCTCTCTTTTCAGGCGGGCGATGGCCGCGGGCGCATTCTCCACCAGGTAAGGCAACTGCTCTTCCGCGGCCAGGGGCACGGTGACGTAGTCGGCCTCGTACACCGAGGCCAAAACATCCTTGATTTTGCTCTGGATGGTCTCCGGGGTGATGCCGTGGCGTTGGTTGTAAGCCTCCTGGAGGACGCGGCGCCGTTTGGTCTCATCCAGGGCCGCGGCCATGGACGGAGTTACCCGGTCGGCGTAGAACAACACCTCGCCCCGGACGTTGCGGGCGGCCCGGCCGCAGGTCTGGATCAGGGACCGGGCCGAGCGCAGAAAACCCTCCTTGTCGGCGTCCAGGATGGCCACCAGGGAGACCTCCGGCAGGTCCAGGCCTTCCCGCAGCAGGTTGATGCCGATGAGCACGTCGAAGACCCCCAGGCGCAGGTCCCGGATGACCTCCATGCGCTCCAGGGTGGTGATGTCGGAGTGGAGATAGCGGGCCTTGAGGCCCAGGCCCTGGTAGTAGTCGGTGAGGTCCTCGGCCATGCGCTTGGTGAGGGTGGTGATCAGCACCCGCTCCCCCTGCTGCACCCGGGCCCGGATCTCCCCCAGGAGATCGTCCACCTGGTGGGTGGCGGGCTTCACCGCAATTTGGGGGTCCATCAATCCGGTGGGCCGGACAATCTGCTCCACCACCCGGTCCCCGGCTTGTTTTGCCTCATAGGGGCCCGGGGTGGCGGAGACGTAGATAATCTGCCGCACCCGGGCCTCAAATTCCTCAAAGCTCAGGGGCCGGTTGTCCAGGGCCGAGGGCAGGCGGAAGCCGTAGTCCACCAGGGTCTGCTTGCGGGAGCGGTCCCCCCGGTACATGCCCTGGAGCTGGGGAACCGCGATGTGGGACTCGTCGATGACCACCAGGGACTCCCGGGGCAGGTAGTCCAGGAGGGTGGGCGGCGGCTCCCCCGGGACCCGGCCCGTCAGGTGCCGGGAGTAGTTCTCGATGCCGTGGCAGTAGCCCAACTCCCGCATCATCTCTAAATCGAAGCGGGTGCGCTCCTCCAGGCGCTGGGCCTCCAAGAGCTTCCCCTGCTCCCGGAACCAGGCCAGGCGCTGGCCCAACTCCGCCTCGATGGTGGCCAGGGCCTGGCGCCGTACCGCATCCGGGGTGACGTAGTGCGAGGCGGGATAAACCGTCACCTTTTTGAGCTGCCGCAAGACCTTGCCCCGCAGCGGGTCGATCTCCCGGATGGCCTCCACCGTGTCGCCCCAGAACTCCACCCGGAGGGCCCGGTCCTCTTCGTAAGCCGGGAAGATCTCCACCCGGTCGCCCCGTACCCGGAAAGTGCCCCGGTGGAAATCAATATCATTCCTCTCATACAAGATGTCCACCAGCTTGGCCAATACCTCCCGGCGGTCTTTCTCCATACCCTCTTCCAAATAGAGAAGCATGCCGTGGTAGGCCTCGGGGGAGCCCAGACCGTAAATGCAAGACACCGAGGCCACAATGAGCACGTCGTGGCGGTCGAACAGGGAGCGGGTGGCGGAGTGGCGCAACCGGTCGATGGCTTCGTTGATGGAGGC
>DASWLF010000476.1:0-6533 GCA_036396255.1 Desulfobaccales bacterium | reverse complement strand
GGGAGAGTCAACCGGATAGCCCAATTATATTATAAATGAAAGAAGCCCACCGGTCAAGGCGCACCCCCCGGGTTTTTCCAGGTTCATTTCCGGGTCGGTAACGTTTCCTTCACTTTGGCATGTCACCTGAAGTTGGCTGACCAGAAGTTTTGCCAACAGGCTCTATTCCGGATTCCCGGCTGTCTGCCATCACTCGATTCGGCAAACCCTCCACCAGGACCTTCTTTGGTCATGCCCATCATATCTATAACTTTCTGGTATTTTTAAGAAGTCCCGCGTTTGGCAAGATAGCCACACCGTCGACATTCACCTGGAGGACGCCACGGAATTAGGTATTTAATCATTTAAGGACTGGTATGCCAAAGATCTTAGGAGGTATTACTTTTTATGGAAATTTGTGCTATCATGCCGCCGACAATAGATGATTCGGCTTAAAGAATAGAAACTTGGTGGGATTCTTACTGGGCAAGAGGTTCAAAAAACCATTTTTAGATTGCGGTGACCAAGGCTGCTGCATAATCTCGGTTTGTATTAACAAAGCGGAAAAACAATATACCGTTTAAAACGTGCCTTAAGGACTACGAAGGGAGCATGCACTTAAGATTTTCGGTTCTCATCTGCCTGTTTTTGTCCACTATGGTTCTTGTCTCCGGGGCTGCCATCGCTCAGGGAATGGGAAAATCCCTGGCGGAACTGAACACGCAGGCGAAAAAAATAAAAATTGGACCTGCCGAAGGGTCTACCGAGGCCGAAGTTATCGCTCTTATGGGCCAGCCTGCCAAGGTCACTGAGGACATAAAAGCTTTTAGGGGAGGAAGGAAATTAAGAGAGCGGAAGGCCCTCTCCTATGGCCCCAATGATGAAATCGTTATCGTTATCATGAAAGACACTGGTAAGGTAGGTAATGTCAAATATGGCGGCCAACCGTAACCATATCCATTGACAACAATTTACAGAAGTCTACATGGAAGGACATTCAAAGCAAGCTCTAAAGTTAATCTTCGGTTGAAGCTGGTGACTCAGCGCAGCGCACCCATGGAATATGGCACTATTGGCTTGTCGTTGTTGTAAAAGTACAGGCCAGTTTTGCCGACCCCCACATGATATTGATTTTATACCTATCAATAAATAAAAGATTTCTGCTATATATTTGCAATAAATTCATCAACATAAGACTGCAGACAGCTAATCGCTAACTGCTTACTGCTAACTGCTCACATGGAAATCAAGGCCATTGGCATCGGTGGGATCGGCTGTGCGCTGCTCCCTTTTCTCTGCCGCTTCCTGCAATACGCCGGGGAGCCGGCCCGCCTCACCTTAATTGACGGCGACTCCTTTGACCGGCGCAACGCCGCCCGCCAGGCCTTCGGCCGGCTGGGCAACAAGGCGGAGGTGAAGGCCGGGGAGCTGGCCCGGGAATTCCAGGGGTTGTCCTTCCGGGCGGCGCCGGAATACGTCACCGCCGAGAACGTGTCCCGGCTGGTGGCGGCAGGGGACCTGGTCTTTCTGATGGTGGACAACCACGCCTCCCGCCTCCTGGTGAACCGCCACGCCGCCACCCTGGCGGACCTGACCCTGATTTCCGGAGGCAACGATTACGAGGACGGCAACGTCCAGGTGTACGTGCGCCAGGGCGGCCTCGACCTGACCCCCTCCCTGACCCGCTACCACCCGGAGATCGCCCACCCCCAGGACCGCAACCCCGCCGAGCTTTCCTGCGAGGAGCTCATGGCGGCGGGGGCTCCCCAGCTGCTGTTCGCCAACCTGACGGTGGCGGCCCTGATGCTCAACGCCTTCTATGCCCTGCGGCAAAACGCCCTAAGCTACTGCGAAGTCTACCTGGACATCGTACAGAACCTCAGCCGTCCGGTGTCCCGGCCGGTGTGAATCCCACGCTTTTCGCCTTCCATCTCTAACACCAGGTTCCACTCAATCGGGCACATATTCTATAGGAGCCCACCCAGGTGTCGGCCCCTATAAGGGCGGACACGCAGGTCCGCCCCTACGGCGACATATCTTTTGGACCGCTATCTGATACCGGGTTGCGTTCAAATGGTTGTTTTTGTAGCCGCAGGCTTTAGCCTGCGCCGCACAGGCGAGACGCCTGTGCCACCAAGATAAGTTGGAGAAAAATATTCGATTGGTCGCAACTCGGTCTGAGACCCCTGCGAAAGTCTCATGTAGGATAGCCGCCCCCGGCTGTCCACCTTTCATTTAGTCGCAGGCGAGGGCGCCTACGCTACATTTTGATTAAAGAGGCCAGCAATTGATACTTTCGCAGAGGTCTCTACCTGGTATAAGAGTCAAAAAAGACAGGGAAACGGCTTGGGAGCCGCTTCCCTGCATAAACCCTGGTTTTAATTAAGAAGAGTTTGGGGAGGTCCGCCCCTCCTGCCGGCTTATCCTAGCCCTTCAACCCCCTCAGCCTTGGGCGCTCTCTTTTTAATGCGCCGCTTCATCTTGTAGACCTTCGAGGGAACCGGTTCCGCCTTGACGATTTCCGCCACAAAATCGTACTTCTTGCACGCAAACGGGTATTGCCTCGGATGGGCGTGGATTTTCAGGCAATAAAAGGGCTCCCCATCCCGGTACGCCGTCAGATCCATGTACTCGTCCCAGGCGGTGTACTCAATCCACCCGTGGGCCGGGATGGTCAAGGCGGCGCTGCTGTTGCTCGAAGGCACCGAGAGGTCATAACCGGTTTTATTTTTAATGACGCCGGTGTAAGCGCGTACCTTCTTCTTTTTGACCCCGGGCACCGGCAGGCCTTCCAACTCGGGCATGGCCATGGGGTCGGCCTGCCTTAAGATGTCGATGGCGCCAAGGAAGGCGGCGGACTCCCTTTTCTCCCCAAAGCTTTTATCCGCGTACGTGAACTTTTGGACTTTGCCGTCCTGATAGACAAACTCCTCCGCATGATAGTCCAAGGGGCCGGTGACGCATCCCATGCCGCCAAGTGATATGGCGATACTTAGTAAAATTATTTTCCTTAGCATAATTTAAGCCCCCCGTTATTCTACCGGTTGGTGTCCGAATGACGAGGGGAGGTTCTTCGATTTCACTTCGCTCTTGACCAAGGGCTGGATGTACTCATATTCCCTGATGCCTTCGACATCGTCCACTTTGATGCTCTTCAGCTTTTTGCTCAAATCAACCATCACCACTGATCTGGCAAAATTTCTCGGGTCGCTTTGCGATTGGTTAGACCTTAAGCAAAATCCGAATGCTCCCAAACCCACGGTAGCACCGCCGGCGCCACCAGCCCCGTATAAGGCGGCCTCATACAGCGCTCCCGACCGGCTGTCACTGTAGGATCCGGTGGCCCCAAAATGGTCCACCTCGAGAGTTTCCGAATGATTGAAGGTTGCACATCCGGAAAATACCAGCATGATAACCACAATTAGGCCTAAAGTTTTCATTTCCCCCCCCTTAAGAATAAATGCTACAGATTAAGTATCCAATTTCCCGTATAAGAACTTTTTGCGGATTTGTCAAGAAATTTTTAAGGATTTCTTGATGCTACCGCCTGTTCCCAACCAACTGAATTAAGACTTGTCCCTGCTATTTAGTTCGGATGTATCATTCACTTAATTTAATCCGAGATAAATCAGGTAAACCCCGATTTTGAGCTTTCAAAACCCTGAATTTTATTTAGAGGGGAAGTTATCGCCTGGCTGCAACAAGGCGGCAGATAGCAGATTACCTGAGCAATAACATATAGTTAGCCTTTTTGGAAAGGCGGGTTCGAGGTATTTTTAATTAAGATATGATGAACTTGAATATTAATGTTACCTGACTCTAAATTATCTTAAGGCAAGCCAGAGGTTCGGGCCCAGCATGGTCAGGAACCCGGCCAGGAAAATAACCCCGCCCACCATGAAGGTCCGCCTCCGGCCCGGCTTCTCTTTCTTGCCCCGCAGCCGGGCGAAGGCCTCCACGTCCAATTCGTGCCGGTCCATAAAAGCCCCCTTCTCCTTTCTCCCAATTGCTCAAAATGAGGGTTTATCTTATAAAAAATTCCCTGTTCCCATGGGACTACATCTCCAGCCAAATGGCAATGGGGGATTCCCTCATTTTCAGCTTCCCAATCCCTGAATTAACGGAGATCAGTCCTCGGGCAGGGCCACCGCCTCGCCGGTGAGGGCCGCCACTTCGCACAGGAGGGCGCTGAGCAGCTCTTTTTCCGGTACCTTGCGCACGGCTTCGCCCTTTTTGAACAGGACCCCCACCCTGACGCCGCCGGCGATGCCCACGTCCGCCTCCCGGGCCTCGCCGGGCCCGTTCACCACGCAGCCCATGATGGCCACCTTGATGGGAGTGGTGACGGCCAGGAGCCGCCGCTCCGCCTCCTCCGCCAGGTTGAAGAGGTCGATGCGGCAGCGGCCGCAGGTGGGGCAGCTGATGAGCTCCACCCCCCGCTCCCTGAGGTGCAGGGCCCGGAGAATTTCGTAGGCCACCCGCACTTCCTCCACCGGGTCCCGGGTGAGGGACACCCGCATGGTGTCGCCGATGCCCTGGGCCAGGAGCAAGCCGATGCCCAGGGCGGATTTCACCGTGCCGGCGATGAGCCCCCCGGCCTCGGTGACCCCCAGGTGCAGGGGGTAGTCCGTCCGGCGCGACACCTCCTGGTAGGCCGCCACGGTGACCAGGACATCGGATGATTTCAGGGAGATTTTAAAATCGTGAAACCCCCAGTCCTCGAACTGGCGCACCCAGCGCAGGGCGCTGGCCGCCAGGGCCCGGGCGGTGGGAGCCCCGTACTGGGCCAGCAGGTCTGCTTCCAGGGAGCCGGCATTGACCCCCAGGCGCAGGGGGACGCCCAGCTGGCGGCAGGCATCCACCACCAGGCGGGTCTTCTTGACCCCTCCCAGGTTGCCGGGGTTGATGCGAATGGCGTCAGCCCCGGCCTCCAAAGACGCCAGGGCCAGGCGGTGGTTGAAGTGGATGTCGGCGATGAGGGGAAGCGGGCTGTCGCGCTTGATCTCCCCGAAGGCTTTGACCGCCTTCTGGTCCGGCACCGCCAGCCGGGCCACTTCGCAGCCCGCCAGGGCCAGGCGTTCGATCTGGGCCAGGGTGGGACCCACCTGGCGGGTGTCGGTGTTGGTCATGGACTGCACCACCACCGGAGCCCCGCCGCCCACCTGCACGGGGCCGATGTGGATGGCCCGGGTGGGCTGGCGCTTGATGTCCGTAATTGAAGCTTTCTGATCCATAAGTTAGCCAGATTTTAGCGGATTTACCCGCGCCGCGCAAGCTGCTGCAAAATATTAATCAGAGCATTAAATAGCTTACTTTAATGGGCAGCACGATCCTTGCTTAAATCCCCCCTAACCCCCCTTTTTCAAAGGGGGGAACTTAGCGGTATGGTTTGTAAAGTCCCCCTTTGAAAAAGGGGGATTTAGGGGGATTTTATTCTGGCTTCCGACGCAGGGTGTATGCTATTTTTCGCTCCCATTAATAATTAAACCACAGAGGCACAGAGAGCCCAGAGACCATTATTGTGCCCTCCCGGCACAATGATGGTCCCTATTTATGACTTTCTCTGGGTCCCCTGGGTCTCTATGGTGAAGATTTTTACCACTTACAAAAACTTCGGCGGGCGCTTCTCCAGGAAGGCCCTGGCGCCCTCGTGGGCGTCGGGCGACGCGAAGCACAGGGCGAAGGCGTCCACTTCCAGGGCGCAGCCAGTCTTCAGGTCCACGTCAAAGCCCTGGTTGATGACCCGCTTCACCCCGGCCAGGGAGACCCGGCCCTTGGCCGCCACTGCCCTGGCCACTTTCAGGCACTCGTCCATGAAGGCGGCGGCGGGGAAGACCTGGGCCACCAGGCCCATGGCCTTGGCCTCCGCCGCGTCCAGCATCCGTCCGGTGAGGCACAGTTCCTTGGCGTTGCCCTTGCCCACCAGGCGGGCCAGGCGCTGGGTGCCCCCGAAACCCGGCATGATCCCCAGGTTGATCTCCAGCTGGCCGAATCTGGCGGTGTCCGCGGCGTAGATGAAGTCGCAGATCATGGCCATCTCCAGCCCCCCGCCCAGGGCGAAACCGTTGACGCAGGCCAGGACCGGAATGGGCAGGGCTTCCAGGCTGGCCCCGATCTCGTGGGCCGAGCGGGCGAACTCCCGGGCGCGCAACGGGTCCAGGCTCAGGAACTGGCTGATGTCCGCCCCGGCGATGAAGGCCCGGCCGGAGCCGGTGAGCAGCAGCACCCGGATGGAGGGCTCCCGGCCCACCTGCGCCACCGCGGCGGCGATCTCGGCGAGCATCTCCGGGGTCAGGGCGTTCAGCTTGTCCGGACGGTTGAAGGTGATGGTGGCGATACCGTCCTCCACGGATAAAAGAATGGTCTGGTAAGACATGATGGCCCCTTGGGTCAGGCGTTATTTGACTGCAGAGTTATTTGGATTTTTGGAGAATACCATGAACGACGCCTCTAAGGTAGATGCATGAGGCATCACGCCCCTTCACCAAATAAATGGGAAAAATTTAATATATTTATTACCCAAACGATGCCTGGGGCAACGGCTAAAGGTCAAT
>DASWLF010000475.1:0-2653 GCA_036396255.1 Desulfobaccales bacterium | reverse complement strand
GGTGACGCTGTATATAGTTTTCATGGGTGTTTGGGACTCGCAGCCAATATGGAGTAATGATTGCCCTAGGTTTCCCGGTAGTAAGAGTCGCCCCCCTTTACCGGCTAGATAATCCAATGGGAGCCGGAATTGAGAAAAATTAAGATGAAATTCCCTTTTATTGATCTTCAGGCCCAGCAAAGAATGATTTACCCCCGGCTCATGGAAAGAATCCAGGGAGTCCTGGGGCATGGACAATACATCCTGGGCCCCGAGGTAATGGCATTAGAGGAGCAATTGGCGGCTTACGTGGGGGTCAGGCATGCTATCTCTTGCGCCTCGGGTACCGACGCCCTCCTCATGGCCTTAATGGCCTATGGGGTGGGGCCTGGCGATGCGGTCTATGTGCCAACCTTTACCTTTATCGCCACCGCGGAGGTGGTGCAGCTCGTGGGCGCCACCCCGATTTTCGTGGACGTTGACCCCCTGACCTTCAATATCGACCCCCACTCCCTGGAGCAAGCCATCCGCCGGGTGGCAGAAAAAAGGTCCGGGTTGAATCTGATCCCAAGAGGCATTATTACCGTGGATCTTTTCGGCCAGCCGGCGGATTATGAGAAAATCAACCATTTGGCCCGGGCTCATGAGCTATTGGTGCTGGAGGATGCCGCTCAGGCTTTCGGGGCCACTTACCAGGGGCGTCGCGCCGGTTCCCTGGGCGACGTGGCCGCCACTTCGTTCTTTCCAGCCAAGCCTTTGGGCTGCTATGGCGATGGCGGCGCCATATTCACGGACGACGACAAAATTGCTCAGGTTCTCCGATCAATCCGGGTCCATGGCCAAGGCGACCATCGCTACGATCACGTGCGAATCGGCATCAACGGCCGTCTGGATACCTTACAGGCGGCGGTGTTGCTGGCTAAGCTGGAAATCTTTGACCAGGAGGCGACGGCCCGCCAGTTGGTGGCGGCGCGTTACTCTCGGGCCCTCGCCGGGTTGGTGGAGACACCCTTTATCCATCCCGAATGCACCTCGGCATGGGCGCAATTTTCCGTGCAAAGCGATGGCAGGGAAGCCCTGCAACGAAAACTCCAGGACGCCGGTATTCCCACCGCGATTTACTATCCCAAACCGCTTCATCTCCAGCCGGCCTTTGCGCACCTGGGCTATCAGCCCGGGGATTTTCCGGTAAGTGAACGCCTGGCCGCACGGATATTCAGTCTCCCCATGCATCCTTACCTCAGCAGGGCGGACCAGGAAGAAATTGTGAGGGCCATGGCCAGTTAACCACTCTTCTGCCGTGCATGGGTTAAACCATAAAACTGCCAGGCAGGAGTAAAGTAACTGCATACCTCAGGCGACGTTGCGGAGTCCCTGAAAGGAGGCGCAAAAACACTATAATTGCCCAATGGGAAGGTGATAAGAACCTCCGGCCCATCCAACCGGGAGAGGTCCATGCTGCTTTTACGGATATAGCTAAGACCCAGGCGAACCCCGGTTTTTATCCCTTAAACCCCGCGGCTGCTGGCCTTCCCCCATTGGCCCAAGGGTATCTGGATTATCAACGCGGGACGTGACCATCTGGTTTACAAAACCTCTGGCGAGAAAAAGTGAAGATGAACTTAATTGCGAAAATCAAGAATAAACAGGCCCTGGTGGGCATTATCGGCTTGGGGTACGTGGGACTGCCTTTGGTCTTGCGCTTTTGTGAGGTGGGATTCAAAGTCCTGGGTTTTGACACGGATTCCAGGAAAGTAGACAGGCTCAACCGGGGTGAATCCTATATCAAACACATTCCGGCCGACAAATTGGCCAGTTTGATCCAACCCCAGGGAAATGGCCGCCAATTTGCCGCGACTGAGGATTTGAGCCGCCTGAGCGAACCGGATGTCCTGATCATCTGTGTGCCCACGCCCCTCACCGCAAGACGGGAACCAGACTTGCGATTTGTGGAGACCACCGCCCGCCGGATTGCCGCCACGCTGCGACCCGGCCAGCTGATCTCCCTGGAATCCACCACTTATCCCGGGACCACCGCGGAATTATTGTTGCCCATTTTGAGCGCCAAATTAAAGGTGGGAAAGGACTTTTTCCTGGTCTTCTCGCCGGAACGGGAGGATCCGGGTAACCCCCAGTTTCAGGTGCGCACCATCCCCAAGGTGGTGGGCGGCATTACCCCCGCTTGTCTGGAACATGGTGCGGCCCTCTATGCTCAGGTGATAGAAAGGATTATCCCGGTTTCCTCCACCCAGACCGCGGAGATGAGCAAGCTGTTGGAAAACATCTACCGGGCGGTGAACATTGCCCTGGTAAACGAACTGAAGATGCTTTGTCTGCGGATGGGGATAGATATTTATGAGGTCATCGAGGCCTCCAAAACCAAGCCCTTTGGGTTCCAGGCTTTTTACCCCGGGCCGGGCCTGGGAGGCCATTGTATCCCCATTGACCCCTTTTACCTTACCTGGAAGGCCCGGGAATATGACTTTACCACCCGGTTCATCGAGCTGGCCGGGGAGATTAATACCAGTATGCCCTACTTCGTGGTGCAGCGGGTGGCCGATGCCTTGAACCGGCACGGCAAGCCGCTTTCCGGGGCGAAAATTCTGGTCTTGGGGATCGCTTATAAGAAGGATGTCGATGACAACCGGGAATCACCGGCCATCAAGATCATCCA
>DASWLF010000474.1:0-2428 GCA_036396255.1 Desulfobaccales bacterium | reverse complement strand
AGGGCCGGGGTGCCCACCCGGATGCCGCTGGTGATGGTGGGCGGCCGGGAGTCAAAGGGAATGGTGTTTTTGTTCACGGTAATGCCGGCCAGGTCCAGGGTCTCCTCGGCCTCCTTGCCGGTGAGCCCGGTGGGGGCCAGGTCCACCAGGATCAGGTGGGTGTCGGTGCCCCCGGACACCAGGCGGTAGCCCCGCTTGAGGAACTCCCGGGCCAGGGTGCGGGCGTTGGCCACGATCTGTTCCTGGTAGCGCTTGAAGGAGGGCGCCAACGCTTCCTTGAAGGCCACGGCCTTGGCCGCGATGATGTGCATCAGGGGGCCACCCTGCATGCCGGGAAAGATCTGGCTGTCCAGGGTCTTGCCGTATTGCTCCTTCGCCAGGATGAGGCCGCCCCGGGGACCCCTCAGGGTCTTGTGGGTGGTGGAGGTGATGAAGTCGGCCACCGGCACCGGGCTGGGATGGACCCCGGCGGCGATCAACCCGGCGATATGGGCCATATCCACCAGCAGGTAGGCTTCCACCTCCCGGGCGATTTCGGCAAAGCGGTTGAAATTGAGCACCCGGGGATAGGCGCTGGCCCCGGCGATGATCATCTTGGGCCGCTGGCTGCGGGCGATCTCCGCCACCTTGTCAAAGTCGATTTGCTCGGTTTGCCGGTCCACCCCGTAAGTGATGCTGCGGTAGAGGCGGCCGGAAAAATTAACCGAGGCCCCGTGGCTCAAATGCCCCCCATGGGCCAGGTCCAGGCCCATGATGGCATCACCCGGCTTGAGGTAGGAAAAATACACCGCCATGTTGGCCTGGGTGCCGGAGTGGGGCTGGACGTTGGCGAAGGACGCCCCGAACAGCTCCTTCACCCGGCTCAGGGCCAGCTTTTCGGCGGTGTCCACGAACTCACAGCCGCCGTAAAAGCGCCGCCCCGGATAACCCTCGGCGTACTTGTGGGTCAGGATGGAGCCCTGGGCCTGGAGAACCGCGGCGCTGACAAAATTCTCCGACGCGATCATCTCCAGTTTATACAGTTGCCGCTGCAACTCCCGCTCAATAACCGCGTAAATCTCAGGATCAGTGCGGGCCAGGTCGTCCATAAAGTCCATTATTTGGCTCCTGATGGGAGGAGAGCCCCCTGGGTCAGACGCTCCAGGAGATCCAACCGCTCCTGGTGGCGGCCGCCTTCGAAGGAAGTGTTGAGCCAGGTGCGCACAATCTCTTTACCCAGGTCCGGGCCGATGACCCGACCCCCCATGACCAGTAAGTTGGAGTCATTATGACGTCGACTCATAATTGCCGTATAAATATCATGACAAAGGGCCGCCCGGATGCCGGGGAAGCGGTTGGCCACAATGCTCATGCCCAACCCGGTGCCGCAGATTAAAATCCCGCGGGAGTGGGGCCGGGCCAGAATGGCATCCACCACCTTCTTGCCATAGAGGGGGTAGTGTACCGATTCCTCGGGGCTGGCGCAGCCGAGATCAATAACCGGGGCCTTGAGTTCCTGTAACAGCTGGAAGATCTCTTTTTTCAGGTAGTAGCCGGCGTGATCACAGGCAATGGCGATGACTTCCGGCTCAGGCCGCCCGGGCGGTGATGAAACTGATGACATCCTGGACGGTCCTCAGCTTTTCGGCTTCGTCGTCGGCGATTTCGGTGCCGAATTCTTCTTCCATGGCCATGATCAATTCCACCAGGTCCAGGGAATCGGCCCCCAGGTCATCCACGAATACTGCTTCGGGGATGACCTCGGCGCGTTCCACCCCTAATTTGTCCACGATTATGTCAATCACCTTTTCTTCAATTGCACCCATTGACCAGCATCCTCCTGTTTTCTTAAACCATCAGCATTCCGCCGTTGACATGCAGCACCTGGCCAGTGATGTAAGCCGAGTCCTCGGCGGCCAGGAAAACCACGGCCCGGGCCACCTCTTCGGGGGTGCCGAAGCGGCTCAACGGGATCAGGGCCAGCAACTGGGCTTTGGCATTCTCCGGCAGGGTCTCGGTCATCTCGGTTTGGATGAAACCGGGGGCCACCGCGTTGACCGTGATGTTGCGGGAAGCCAGTTCCCGGGCCACGGTCTTGGTGAGCCCGATGAGCCCCGCCTTGGAAGCCACATAGTTGGCCTGGCCGGGATTTCCCATCACCCCCACCACGGAGGCGATGTTGATGATGCGCCCAAACCGCTGTTTGACCATGGGCTTGCTCACGGCCCGGATGCAGTTGTAGGCGCCTTTGAGATTGACCGCGAGCACTGCATCCCATTCTTCTTCTTTCATGCGCACGATCAGATTGTCCCGGGTAATGCCGGCGTTGTTCACCAGGATATCGATGCGGCCGCTTTCCTTGATAATCCGGTCCACCCCCTGGCTGACCGCGGCGGCGTCGGCCACGTTGAACTCCAGCAGGCGGGCCGCGGCCCCCCGGGCCGCGACC
>DASWLF010000473.1:0-2065 GCA_036396255.1 Desulfobaccales bacterium | reverse complement strand
GATCAGATGGTAAAACTGAAAAACGAAGCCCACGTGGGACGCCCGCCAGTCGGCCAGTTGGGTTTCCGTGAGCCCGTTGAGATCGACTCCGTGGACGATGAGGGTGCCGGAATCGGGCCGGTCCAGCCCGGCGATGACATTGAGCAGGGTGGTCTTGCCGGAGCCCGACGGCCCCATGAGGGCCAGGAATTCGCCGCCGTTGATGTTGAGCGAGATGTCCTGAAGAACCGGCAGGACCTGGCTGCCCCGCCGGTAGGATTTGTACAGGTGGGCGATCTCAACTACCGGCGTGGGCGTGGTCGTGGAGGACTCCCTCATGATTCCTTTACTTTCACCCGGGAGCCGTCCTGCAAACTCTTCGGCGGCTGCAGCACCACCCGGTCCCCCTCCTTGAGGCCGCTGGCCACTTCCACCAGGTCGCCCATGGCCGGACCCTGCTGCACCTGGACCATCTTTACCCGGGGCCCGGCCAGCACAAAGGCGAAGGTGCGCCCGTTTATGGTAACCAGGGCGGCCTTGGGGACCGTAAGGCGGGGGCTGCGCTCCGCGGGCGAAAGCGGCCGGGACAGAAAGGCCGCCTTGGCGCTCATCTCCGGCAGTATGCGGTCATCGGACTCCAGAAATTTTACCTTGGTGAGCACCGTGGCCTTGGTGCGGTCCGCGGTGGGCACGATCATATGCACCTGACCCGGGAAGCGCCGGTCCGGGATGGCGTCCAGGGAGATTTCGCAGGGCTGCCCAGCGCGAACCTTGTCCAGGTTGGACTCCGCCACGTCCACCTCCACCATGAGGGAATCCAGGTCCGCCATGGTCACCACCGCGGCCCGGGCGTTGGCGGCGGCGCCAAAGGGGGCCACCACCTCCCCCACATCGGCGTACTTGGTGGTCACCACCCCGTCAAAGGGGCTGCGGATATAGGTATATTCCAGGGCCGCCTGGGCGTTGGCCAGGCCGGCCTGGCTAACCCGGATGTGGGCCCGGGCGCTGGCCACCCCGGCTTTGGCCTTATCCTGGCGGGCCACCGCGGTGTCGTAATCCTGGCGGGCCACCAGGTCTTTTTCCACCAGGGTTTTATAGCGCTGGTGCTGGAGCCGGGCATCGGTCAGCTCCGCCTGGGCGGTCTCCAGACCGGCCTGGGCCTCTTTAACCTGAGCCGCGGCCTGGTTCCGGGACGCCTCCAGGTCTTCGTTTTCCAGGGAGGCCAGGATCTGTCCTTTTGTTACCCGGCTGCCTTCCTCCACCCCCAGGTAGACCAGGCGGCCGGTGCTTTTGGAGGAGACCGCGGCCTTGCGCTGCGCCACCACGTAGCCGCTGGCGTTCAACACGGTGTAGGCCTGGGCCGGGTAAAGCCGGGACACCACCGTGACCGTCACCTCCTGGGCCGGCTGCAGGGGTCCCCAGAGGTAAAGAACGGCCAGGGCCAACAGGACCACGCCGGCCCCGGCCGCCACGAGACGGACCCTGGAAGGGCCCCCCCGGGGGGGCTCTTCCTCCCGTTGAATTCTCAGCCTGTCAAGATCAGGAGGCACTGACTTGCTTTCCTGAGGCAAAATTTTGGCCTCCCGTTCCCGCAGGGAGCGGCAGGCCTTTTCAGTTTAGCAAATCCGGACCCAGGTGGCAATCCATCCGGAAAAACGGCTCAGACGTTGGTCAGCCCCGCCGCGGTGATGGTGACGTACCGGTAGGGAGGCCCGATCCGGTGGTCCCGGGAAGCCAGTTTCTCCATGCTGGCCTTGGCCACTTCCACCACCTTGGCCAGGGGGGCCTTCTGCTGCACCAGCTGATTCAGTTTGAATTCCAACCCCAGGCGCCGGGGCAGGCTAAAGGTAGTGGTCACCCGGTTGAACTCGATCCTGGGGGGCTTGGGGCGGTCCCAGATGATGAAGAGTTGGCCCGGGTGGTCCGGGGTTTTGGGGTTGTACCCGGCCAGCAACAGGTACATGTTGACCATCGGGTCCGGCGGCAGGGTTTCGCACATCTTGCGCAGAACTTCGTCATACTTCCCGGTGAAATACGGGATGGCCGCGTCAATGAGGCCGTCCAGGTCGGTTATGCCTTCATCTCG
>DASWLF010000472.1:0-2394 GCA_036396255.1 Desulfobaccales bacterium | reverse complement strand
AAATTCTTTAGCCCTCTCCCCCAGGCTTCTTTTCCCCCCCTCCCCGTCCCCGGCCGCCGCGGCGGCGGCGCCGGGGACGCCGGCGCCGGAGCTGGGCCTCCTTGGCCGGCTGGGGGGCCCGGGCTGGGAGGGCTTCCGGCTGGATTTTCTCCGCCAACTCGGTCTCCGGCGCCTCTTTGATCTGGTGCAGGAGCCACACCTCGGGATAAAGGGCCAGGCGGGTCAGGCGGGCCGGCGGGGGCTGGTGCTTGTTAAGAAACGGGGCCACCCTGGCCTCCAGGGCCAGCATCTGGGACACCTCGTCATGGCGCTGCCGGGGGAATTCGATGCCTCCCAGGGCTGCCTTGATGCGCTCATGGAAAAGCTGGCGCAGTTCCTTAGAATCCTGGGAACCCGGCTCCTGTTCCAGGAAGGCGGTGAGAAAAACGGCCCAGAGCAGACTGTCGGAAAGACTGGTTCCCGCCTGGAGCAGCAGATCCAGCCGGCCGGCAAGCTCCAAGAGGCGCCTTTCCCCCGGACCTCCCAACCCTTTCCAGGCCGGGAAAATGGCATAAAACAACCTGGACTCCAGCATTAACTTGAAAAACGGCCGGGCCGCGGCGCTGCGGAAGTCTTTGAGCACCTCGTCCCGCACCCGGGCCGGGACGCAGGTGCGGATGAGGTCGCGCTTGGCCAGAAGCTCTTTCCAGGTTTGTGATTCGATCTCAAAGCCGGTGCGGGCGGCGTGGCGCAGCACCCGGAGCATGCGCACCGGGTCCCGGACGTAGCGCCCGGCGGGGTCGCCGATGACCCGGATGCGCCTGGCCTTCAGGTCCTCCAGGCCCCCCACATAATCCACCAGGGAAAAGTCGGCGATGTTGTAAAACAAGCCGTTGATGGTCAGATCCCGGCGCTGGGCATCCTCGGCGGGAGTCCCGAAGGTGTTGTCCCGGGTGGGCGTGGCCTCCTGGACTTCCTCGAACTCCGAGCGGCGCCTGAAGGTGGATACTTCCACGATATGGCCCCCCCGGAAGAAGACCTGCACCAGACGGAAGCGGCGGCCGATGATGCGGCTGTTGCGGAAGAGTTTGCGGAGCTCCCCGGGGCGGGCGTCCGTCACCACGTCGAAGTCTTTGGGCCTTTTCCCCAGCAGCAAATCCCGGACGCTGCCCCCCACCAGATAGGCGGTGTAGCCGGCATGGTGCAGGCGGTACAGCACCTTCAGCGCTTCCAATTCCACATCTTTCCGGGAGACGTTATGCTCCGGCCGGGGGATGAGGCGCGGCTCAGGCACTGAAGGTTCTGGGGCTTGGGACTGCATGCTTTAGAATTATAAGTTAACTTGCGCCATTTTTTAACCCCTTAAATTTCTTACTGGAAATTATCAATACCCTGGAAGTCGAAACCGGGTTTCCGGGCTACTTGGACCAGCCGTCCGGCGGCCGCCGCTTGCGGGGGTAAGTTATTGACAATTGGTTCAATTCCGTGTACTTTGAAGACGTTAACCGGCAAGGCCGGTGGGGATGCATGATGCCGCGCAAGCAACTGGTCCTGGGTCTGGCCACCTGCGGGGGAGTGGGCTACTTGCCGGCCATGCCCGGTACCTGGGGCTCCCTGGCGGGCCTGCCGCTGTGGTGGCTGCTGAGCCACCTGGGTTTCTGGGGCTATGCCCTGGCCTGCCTGGTGCTCATGGCGGTCAGCGTTTGGGCCTGTGGGGCGGCCCAGGAATATTTGGGACCCGACCACCCCACCATCGTGCTGGATGAAATGATGGGCCTGCTCATCGCCCTGGCCGGCGTCCCCTTTAGATGGCAGTGGCTGATAATTGGGTTCGCCCTCTTTAGATTGCTGGACATTTTGAAACCTTTCCCTATAAAGTATGGCGAAAAGCTCCCGGGCGGCTGGGGGGTGGTCATGGACGACGTGGCCGCCGGGCTCGCAGCCAGGGGGGTGTTGCAAGTGGTTCTTATCAGTTGCCAGTGGTCAGTTGCCAGTAGTCAGTAAAAAGCTGGCAACCTAAAATTACTGCTGTCTACTTGGGACTGGCTATTAAATATGCATGGGCGAGATGCTAACTTCCTTATGTTGAGTAATATCAGGCTCATAATCGTTCTCCTGACGGTCGCCCTTATCGCGTCGAATGTTTGGTGGGCATATCGGCTTCTCGACGCAGGAGTGACCTACAACTACATGGAAGTAGCCCTAGAGGACAACAAACAATCGCTGAGGCAGGCTTTAGCGCTATTGCCTGTGGTTGCAAGACCCGGCGTCACGCGTGCCGAAATTCTCGAAGCTGCTCACTTGCCGGAAGACTCCTTCGCCCCGTTCGAAAAGGAAGGCTTTGTCTGGGTCGGAAAGATTGGGCTTAAGTTCAACGAGCAGGGACAACTCGTCGAGGCATCAAGAGCATGGAGT
>DASWLF010000471.1:0-1930 GCA_036396255.1 Desulfobaccales bacterium | reverse complement strand
CCCCAACCCCCATAAAAAGCCTGGGAAGGCGGGACCTTCGGCCCCGACTTCCCAACAGTAACAAAGTATGGTGCGCCCTGCGCACCATACTTTGTTACTTGCAATTCAATATCATATTGCTAAAAACGTTCATAAGCTTTGCTACGATGCCGCACTGCAATAATATCAACTACTCTCTCATTATCGTAGATTGCATAGATTACCCGGTAATCGCCAATACGGAGGCGCCACAAGTTTTTTCCTCCCTGAATTTTGCGGCAACCTTTGGGACGAGGGGTTTGGGACAGACTTTCAACCTTTGGAAATATCCTGTTTATTAACACATCATCAAGTGCCTCCAACTCTTGGCGAGCCGAGCGGGCAAAAGTGAGGTGATAATCAGCCACGCAACTTACCTTTTTGGCGGAGAGTCTTTTTGACAGACTCTAAAGATTCCCTGGGTTCGCCGGCTCGCTGGCTAGCGATCAAAGTATCATAAAAGTCTTCCCACAGCTCACCGTACTTTTTGAGATCAATAAGCACGGCTGCCTTCTCTCCTTTGTCATTTACGACAAATTGTATGCCCTTCATGAGTTTGCCCCCCAGAAGCTATATTCAGACCAACGCCGGTTTTATAAAAAGGTTAGCTATAACAGTGGCTTTCGAAAAAATTATCTTAAATTTTATATCACAAATATCCAGAAATAAGAAGGTCTTGACCCAAGTGCCGGATAGCGATATCCCTGACCCGGGGGGCGTCCTTCAGGTGGGCGATGCCCCGGCCGCCCAGGACGCCTGGGGCCTCCTGGCCGCCCAGGAACAGGGGGGCGTAGAAGAAGTAAAACTTGTCCACCAGCTTGGCCTGGAAGAAGGCGCCCAGGACCTCGGCGCCGCCCTCCACCAGGAGGCTCTGCACCTGGCGCCGGCCCAGGGTCTCCAGCAGGGCCGGCAGCGACACTCGCCCGGATTCCAGTTCCGGCGGCAGCACCAACAGCTCCGCCCCCAATTCCTTCAAGGCCTTCATCTTCTCTTGCGGCGCGCCCTGAGTGCAGGCCACCCAGGTGGGGGCCGGGGAGTCCAGGTGCAGGAGGCGGGCGGTGAGGGGAATCCGCAAGGTGCTGTCTAAAACGATGCGGATGGGGTCTTTGAAAGGACGGTTTTCGGTTTTCGGTTTTCGGTTTTCGGTCTGCACAGGCGGGACGCCTGTGCCACCATAACCATAAGGGGTTGGGAGAGGGGGGTTGGGGGAGAGGGCAGGGGGTTCCCACAGGCGAGACGCCTGGGCTACCTGCCCCTGGCCCCTTCTCTCAAAGTTTTTCCGCTTTCCCCCCAGCCGCGTCGTGAGCTGGGGGTCGTCGGCCAGGACGGTGTCGATGCCCACCAGGATGGCGTCGCACTGATGGCGCAGGCGGTGGCCGAAGGCCCGGGCGGCCTCCCCGGTGAGCCACTGGGATTCGCCGCCGGCGGTGGCGATCTTGCCGTCCAGGGAGCAGGCCGCCTTGGCGATGACAAAGGGCAGCCCGGTTGCCACCCATTTGAACCAGGCTTCGTTCAGCCGCCGGGCCGCCTCCGCCAGCGCCCCCGCCTGCACTTCCACCCCGTGGGCCGACAGGAAGGCGGCGCCCTGGCCCGCCACCCTGGGGTTGGGGTCCGGGGTGGCCATGATTACCCGGCGCACCCCGGCTGCAAGGATGGCCCGGGTGCAGGGCGGGGTGCGGCCGTGGTGGTTGCAGGGCTCCAGGGTGACGTAGAGGTCGGCCCTCCGGGCCGCGTCCCCGGCCCGGCGCAGGGCCTCCACTTCGGCGTGGGGCGCCCCGACCCGGCGGTGATAGCCCCGGCCCACCACCTGGCCCTGCTGCACCACCACCGCGCCCACCATGGGGTTGGGGGAGACCCAGCCCGCGCCCCTGGCCGCCAACCGCAGGGCCAGCTTCATGTAAGATCCGTCAAC
>DASWLF010000470.1:0-2700 GCA_036396255.1 Desulfobaccales bacterium | reverse complement strand
TAGCTAACAGGCTTGCCAGAACCAAGACCGGCTTTTTCATGAAAGATTCCCCCCCACTGCCAGTTTGAGCCGGGCCAGGGCGGTGCGGAAGTCCGCCAGGACGCGGTAATAGGTGGTTTCAGTCAGCAACAGGGCCGTTTGCGCATCCAGCACATCGGTGATGGTGCCGGCCCCCAGGTTGTATTTCAAGGTCTCGATGCGCAGGCTTTCCCGGGCCTGCTCGATGGCCTTTGCCGTGGCCTTGACCCGCTCACTGCTGGAGTCCACGTCCAGGATGGCGGTCTCCACCTCCTGACGGACCTGCAGGTTAAGTTTGCGCAGCCGCTCCTGGGCCGCGGCCAGGGCGGAGATTTCTTCCCTGACCTTGGCGGTGATGCGGCCGCCTTCAAAAAAGGGCAGGGTCAGGGTCACGCCGACGCTGCCGTCGTCGTCGTAAAATGGGCCTCGTTCGGTTGGATAACGGGCGTTCCGGTCGTCATTTACTCCCATTATGCCGGTACCTCGGTAGCCGTAAGCTCCTACCAGGTTGATGTTGGGGTAATGGCCGGCCCGGGCCACGTCCACCCGCTTGGCCTGGCTTTCCACACGCTCCTTCGCGGCCTTGAAATCCGGGCGCTGCTCCAGGGCCCTGGGCACCAATTGCGATGGCCGGTAGCCTATTTTCTCAAAGGTGAGTTTTCCGGCAAATTTCAACTGCGCCCTGTCGAAATCCAGGCCCATGAGGTTGGCCAGGAGCCGCTTTTGAATTTCCAGGACATTGGTCTCTTTTTCCAGGCTCTGCTCCAGGTCGGCCACCCTTACCTCGGTGCGCAGCAAGTCTACCCGGGCCGCCTTGGCCACTTCCACCATCTTGGCCATCTTCTGTCTCTGCTCCTGCATGGCCTGGAGGGAAAACTTCACCGAGCCAATCACCTTTTCCTGGCTGAGGATGCCGTAAAAGGTGCTGGAGACGTTGAAGACCAATTCATCTCTGGTCCGGGAGAGCCGGTTTTGCTCCGCCAGGCGGAACAGGTCCGCGGCCTTGATTTCATTGATAATGCGGCCGCCGGTGAACAGCGGGAGCTTCAACAGAACATTGCCCAGGCTTTGCTGTTTGGTGAACAGCCTTCTTTGATTGTTGTACCGGGCTTCAAACAACGGCCGGGAGTTGAGGTATTTTAGATAGTTGCCCTCGTAGGTCAAAGTGGGCCAGCGGGCCGCTTTGGCTTGGTCCAGCTTCGCCCCCGCTGCCGAGACGTCCCACAGGGTAGCGGCCACTTCCGGATTGTTCTTCAAGGCGATCTCCAGGGAGCGCTCCAGGGTCAAGGCCTCCGGGAGAGCCTCCTCCTTGGCCGGGGAGGGTTGCGATGGCGCGGGCGCGGTTATGCCGGTGGCCTCAGTAACAGGCACCGGGCTGAAAGATTCTGCGGGCTGCAGCAGGACGCAGCCGGACAGAATGAGGGCATACAGGATCGTCAAGATTATCGTCCCACCCAAAACCTTTTACCTCCCTTCTGAGAAAATCGCTGGTATAAGTGCAATATCAACCCTCTCTATTTAGGGACCGCAGGGTCCGCCAGCCTGGGGCGCCCACCCCCCATTTCTTTCTTCCATCTGGGACCCATCCGGCCTTTGCCCCCTTGGGCATCGGGCATGCGACGCTCTATGAAAGCAATGAATGCGGCTCTCTGCTCCGGTTTCAGGTGTTCCTGGAAGGCCAGGGAGAACCGCAGCACCTCCTCTTCCAAATTCCCCTGGAGCGCACTCACCTCCCTGACTTTCACCTGAATGGCCGGCCAGGCCGCAGTTCCCTCTTTGGTCATCTCAAACAGTTCAAATCTTTTTTGGGCCAATTCCGCCCGCAGGTCCCGCACCCGACGGCGATGTTCGGGGAGCAAGCTCCCCAAAGCTTGTTGTTGCCCCGGCTCCAAATTAAGGGGCCCCCACATTTCCCGGAAGGTCTGTAGCTGCATCGGCTCCCGGATGGAAGCCCGGTCCTGGTAGCGCATGTAAGCGAAGGTGGCCAGCCCCCCGAGATTGAGCGCCAGGGAAAAGACCAGCAAGCAGATCCAATAATTACGCTTCATGCGCTACTCACTCAAAGAGGAAGCCAGGAGATTATCCGTAGTCCTCTCGGAAAAAGTTTTCAGCCCCGGCTACCGCGTCAGCCAGCGGCCGTCCCGCAGGGTTAGAAAGGCATAAGGCTTAACCCATCTGAGAAAGAGAAAGGCGTAAAAAGAGTAGACGACGCCGTAAACGAAGTCGGCATCCCGCTCTGACCGCAGGTAGTAAAAGGTTAGTAAGAAAGAGACCAGGGCCATGCCGCTGACAAATTTCACGATCAGAATGGGGCAGCAGAGAAACGACGCCAGCATCAGTGGCAGAAAAATGGTGGTCATGGGAAACTCCAACTCGCGCACGAAAAAGTCCAGGATGGGCAGGAACCGACGCCGGGGCCGATAGCGGCTGAACATATAGGAGAGCTGGACCAGGGATTCCCGAAAATTGCTGCGGTCCCACCTGAGGAACATACGGGACAGGCCCCGGTAGTGCTCGGGAACCGTGGTGTAGACCACGGCTTTGCGCTGGTACACGGTGTCAAAGCCTTGCCGCAGCACCAGGTTGGTGAAGGCCCGGTCCTCGCCAATGGTGCAGCGCACTCCCAGAAAGGTCTGGTGGCGCCATTCATCCAGAATTGGCATAATGGCTTCCCGGCGATAA
>DASWLF010000469.1:0-3566 GCA_036396255.1 Desulfobaccales bacterium | reverse complement strand
ATGGGGGCCCGCATCGCCGCCCAACTGGTGGCTAAAGAAGTGGTGGGGGCCAGCGGCCTGGTTTTCCTGGGCTACCCCCTGCATCCTCCCGGGAAGCCCGAGAGACTGCGGGATCAGCCCCTTTATCTGTTGCCCTGCCCGACTCTGTTCATCGAAGGCGCCCGGGACCCCTTCTGCCGCCTGGATTTGCTGGGGCAGGTGCTGAGCCGCATGCCGGTGAGGAGCGACCTCCATCTCATCCCCCGGGCGGGCCATTCCTTTGAAGGCGCCGGCGGCGCCATGGCCCCGGAGTTGCTGGCCGAAATCACCCGGGTGATCCTGGGGTGGCTGGATAGCTTGTAAGGACGGTTTTCTGTTTTCGGTTTTCAGTTTTCGGTAAAAATTAAAGAAAAAAATGTAGGGCGGGCCTTGCCCGCCATCTATGGGGCGCGCTGCGCACCCTGCAAAGCACATTAATATCAAAAGAGAAAAACGAATTGAGACCGCAGGTAGATCCAGCTCATTATCTAAAAGGTTACGACACGAAACAAAGGTTTGCTTCCTATTGGCATCAAATTAATGAAATGCTGGAATTAGCTCCGGATAATACGTTAGAAATCGGTATAGGCAATAGTTTTGTTTCGGATTATTTGAGAAAAATAAAATTCAATATTATCACACTCGACTTAGATGAAAGATTGTTGCCTGATGTGGCAGCATCGGTAACATACATTCCTTTTAAAAACGAATCTTTTGACTTGGTTGTATGCTGTGAATTATTGGAACATATTCCTTTCCAATTTTTTCACCAAGCGTTAAGTGAAATACGGCGAGTCACAAGAAATTATGCAATTATATCTTTACCAGATTGCAGTAGAGTCTGTCGTATACAAATTCAGATACCCAAATATGGTGAGATCAAAAAGCTTATAGAATTACCAAGGCTAAAGATTCCTAAGCATAAATTTGATGGGGAGCATTATTGGGAAATTGGCAAGTACGAATATCCCTTGGAAAAGATTACGGATATCATTACGAAAACACGATTTTGCATTAATAAATGTTATCGGGTATTTGAAATTCCATACCACAGGTTTTTTATCCTAATAAAAGAAGTTAGTTAAGGACCACGTCAAATAATAAAGTCATAAGTAATGGATATTTAATTAGTTAGAATTCAGGTTGATAAACTATGAGCGTAATTTTAGTCGTCGACGACGATGCCCCCACCCGGGAGGCCCTGGCCACCGGCTTGAAGAAGCTGGGCCATGACCTCCACCTGGCCGCCACCGGCACCGACGCCTTGGAGGAAGTGCGGCGCCACCCGGTGGACCTGGCCATCATCGACCTGAAGCTGCCCGACATGTCGGGCACCGAACTCTTCGGGGCGTTGCGCATTCTGCGGCCCGAAGCCATCGCCATCATGATTTCCGGCCACGCCACGGTGGATGAGGCGGTGTCCGCCCTGAAGCGGGGCATTTACGATTTCATCACCAAGGACTTCCGCATGGGCGAGCTGCGCAAGGTGGTGAGCAAGGCCCTGGAGACCCAAAAGCTTCTGGTGGAAAACGAGCGGTTGCGCCAGGCCCTCCAGGACCGGGGCCCCACCGGTCGCATCATCGGCCGGGGCCCGGCCCTGTTGAAGGTCATCCACCTGGTGAACCAGATCGCCCCCCTGAAGACCACCGTACTGCTTTCCGGGGAGTCAGGGGTGGGCAAGGAACTCATCGCCGAGGCCATCCATTATCAGAGCCCCCGGCGGGACAAGCCTTTGGTGAAGCTGAATTGCGGCGCCCTGCCCGAGGGGCTCATCGAATCGGAACTGTTCGGCCATGAGAAGGGGGCCTTCACCGGCGCCATTCAGCTGCGCAAGGGGCGCTTCGAGCTGGCCGACGGCGGCACCTTCTTTTTGGATGAAATCAGCGAGATGCCCGCGGCCACCCAGGTGAAGTTCCTGCGGGTGCTGCAGGAAGGCGAGTTCGAAAGGGTAGGGGGGGCCCAGACCCTGAAGGTGGACGTCCGGATCATCGCGGCCACCAACCGGGACCTGGAAGCCGAGGTGGCCGCGGGGCGCTTCCGCAAGGACCTCTTTTACCGGCTGCACGTCATTCACCTCACCCTCCCGCCCCTCAGGGAGCGGGTGGAGGACATCCCGCTGTTGGGCCTGCACTTCCTGGACAAGTTCTGCCTGGAAAACGACCGGCCCCCCATGGGTTTCAGCCCGGGAGCCATGCGGGCCCTGAAGAGTCATGCCTGGCCCGGGAACGTCCGGGAGCTCCAGAACGTGGTGGAACGGTCCGTGGCCCTGTGCACCGGCAACATGGTGGAGCTGGAGGACCTGCCCGACGAGATCCGGCGGCACCACCCGGAGGACGACAAGATCGTCCTGCCGGTGGGGGCTTCCATGGAAGAGATCGAACGGTTGGCCATCCTCCAGACCCTGAAAAAGACCGGCGGCGACAAGGAACTGGCGGCCCGCCTGCTGGGCATCGGCCTGGCCACCTTGTACCGCCGCCTGAAAGAGATGGACGCCAAAGAGGCCGCCCCGGAGGAGACCTAAATGCCGTCCTTAAATTTCCTGGACTTAAGATCGCTGCCGGTGAAGGAAGCCGAGGCGGTGATCCTGCCCATTCCCTACGAGGCCACCGTCACCTACGGGGCCGGCACCCGGGAAGGGCCCGAGGCCATCCTGGCCGCCTCCCGCCAGGTGGAGCTGTGGGACGAAGAGGAGAACTGGGACCCTTCGGCGGCCATTGCCCTGGCCACCGCGGCCCCCATCTTCCCGGAGGTCTCCGGCCCGGCGGCCATGCTGGACAAGATCCGCAAAATCGTGCAGCCCTGGATCGCCCAGGGGAAATTCATCGCCGCCCTGGGGGGCGAACACACCATCACCGTGGCCCTGGTGCAGGCCATGCTCACCCGCCACCCGGACCTGACGGTGGTGGCCCTGGACGCCCATGCGGACCTGCGGGAGCGCTACGACGGCAGCGCCCAGTCCCACGCCTGCGTCATGCGCCGGGTCTATGAACTGGGCCGGCCCCTAATCATCCTGGGGGTGCGCAGCTACTCCCAGGATGAATACCAGTTGCTGCGGGTGGCGCCGCGGCTCAAGGTGTTCAAGGCCCGGGACCTGGCGCGGCCGGAGGAATTTGAGGCGGCCCTGGGCCACCTCCAGGCCATCCCGGGGCCCGTCTATCTCTCCATCGACCTGGACGCCCTGGACCCCGGCATCATGCCGGCGGTGGGCACCCCGGAACCGGGCGGCCTCACCTACTACCAGACGCTGAGCATCATCGAGACCCTGGCCCGGCGGGGCCCCATCATCGGCCTGGACCTGGTGGAACTCTCCCCCATCCCGGGACACCGGGTGAGCGAATTCACCGCGGCCCGGCTGCTGTATAAGGCGTTGGGCTATATTTATCAATCTCGGAAGAAATGATTGTTTTTTGGTATTATAACTACGGAATGTTAAGAATTATTTCAGTTGATATTGGTTTTTGATATGAGTTCTATTATTTATTTTGATATTAGAAATTTTAGTAATCATGTTTCCCATCTTTCATCAGGTGGCAACACTGATATAATAT
>DASWLF010000468.1:0-3498 GCA_036396255.1 Desulfobaccales bacterium | reverse complement strand
AAGGAACTGCTCTACCGCAACTACGAACATCCCCGCTGGGATGAGGTTGCGGCCCGGTGTCTCACCTGCGGCAACTGCACTTACGTGTGCCCCACCTGTTTTTGCCACACCACGGAAGACGGGACGGACGTGGCCGGGAGCCAGGCGGAACGCCGGCGGCGCCTGGACGTCTGCTTCACCGTGGATTTCTCCTACCTGCATGGCGGCAGCATCCGGTCCTCGCCTAAGTCCCGCTACCGCCAGTGGCTGACCCACAAGCTGGCCACCTGGATGGACCAGTTCGGCTGCCTGGGGTGCATCGGCTGCGGCCGGTGCATCACCTGGTGTCCCGTGGCCATCGACCTCACGGAAGAAGTCCGGGCCATCCGGGAAACCGAAGCAGCCCTCAAGGAGAAGCACCATGGAAACGATTGAGCCCCTGCTGGCGGCGCACCCCTTTTTCCAGGGCCTGGAGCCGCGCCATCTCCAGGATGTCGCCGCCTGCGCCTCCCGGGTCAGTTTCGGTGCCGGCCAGTTTCTCTGCCGGGCCGAAGAGGAAGCCAAACAGTTTTACCTGATTCATCACGGCAGGGTGGCGGTGGAAATCTTCCGCGCCCGGCGCGGCCCCGTTACCATCCAGACCTTGAGCGAAGGGGACGTGCTGGGCTGGCTCTGGTTCATCAAGCCCTACCACTGGCACTTTGACGCCCGGGCCCTGGAAATCACCCGGGTCATCAGCCTGGAGGTCAAGTGCCTCCGGGACCGGTGCGAAACCAACCATAACCTGGGCTATGAATTGATGAAGCGCTATGCCCATTCCCTGGCGGTGCAGTTCCGGGTGAACAAGCTGCAGCTCATGGATATGTACGGGACCTGATAGAGGGGGGACGGCGACAGTCCGGTAGGGGCGGTTCGCGAACCGCCCCTACAAGTTGGTTAAAAAATTCCATCGTGCTTAATTAGCTAAACTGGTTACTGGTAGACCACCTTGAAGATAACCCAAGGAACCCGAATGACTGCTAACCTGCCAGATCCCATGATCCCGGTCCCGTTTCTGGTGCACCGGGTGAGGCGGGAAACCGCGGACACCTATACCCTGAACCTGACCCGCCCTGGGGGCGCGGCCGACTTCGCCTTTGCCCCGGGGCAGTTCAACATGCTTTACGCCTTCGGAGTGGGGGAAGTGCCCATCTCCATCAGCGGCGATCCGGCCCATCCGGAAACCCTGATCCACACCGTGCGTGACGTGGGCAGAGTCACCCATGCCATCTGCCGCCTGAAAAAGGGTGCGGCGTTGGGAGTGCGGGGCCCCTTCGGCGCGGCCTGGCCCCTGGACGAGGCTGCGGGGAACGACGTCATCCTCTTGGCCGGCGGCCTGGGATTGGCCCCCTTGCGGCCGGCCATTTACCACCTGCTCAACCAGCGCCCGGAATATGGCAGGATCGAGTTGATTTACGGGGCCCGCACCCCCCGGGACCTGCTCTACCGCCGGGAACTGGAGCGCTGGCGGGGCCGCTTCGACCTCCGGGTGCACGTCACGGTGGATTCCGCCACCGCCGACTGGCGCGGCAACGTGGGGGTGGTAACCAACCTCATCGGCCGGGCCCGCTTCGATGCGCCCAACACCGTGGCCCTGATCTGCGGCCCCGGCATCATGATGCGCTTCACGGTGCTGGAACTCCTGAGCCACGGCCTGACGCCCCAGCAGATCTTCGTGTCCATGGAGCGCAACATGAAGTGCGGCATCGGGTGGTGCGGCCACTGCCAGTGGGGACCCTTTTTTATCTGCAAGGACGGCCCGGTGTTCCGCTATGACCGCATCAAAGACTGGTTTGACCGGCGGGAGGTGTAAAATGGCCCCCAAACGCCAGAAGCCGCGGCTCTCGGTGTGGAAATTCGCCTCCTGCGACGGCTGCCAGCTCTCCTTGCTGGACTGCGAAGACGAACTGCTGGCCGTCACCGGCGAGCTGGAGCTGGCCTACTTCGTGGAGGCCTCCCGGGCCATGGTGCGGGGGCCCTACGATCTGACCCTGGTGGACGGCTCCATCACCACCCCCCATGACGCGGAGCTGGTGCAACGAGTGCGCCGGGCCTCCAGATACCTGGTGACCCTAGGCACCTGCGCGGTCTCGGGGGGAATCCAGGCCCTGCGTAATTTTGCCGACGTCAATGACTTCATCCGGGCGGTCTACGCCAAGCCGCAGTACATCAAGACCCTGGAGCAGTCCACCCCCATCTCGGCCCATGTCAAGGTGGACTTTGAGTTGAACGGCTGCCCCATCAACAAGTTCCAGCTCCTGGAGGTCATCAGCGCCTTTCTTAGCGGGCGCCAGCCGGTGGTGGGGGCGCACAGCGTCTGCCTGGAGTGCAAGCTCCAGGGCAACATCTGCGTCATGGTGCTGGGCACCCCCTGTCTGGGGTCGGTGACCCACGCGGGCTGCGGGGCCCTGTGCCCCACCTATCACCGGGGCTGCTACGGCTGCTACGGCCCCAAGGAGACGCCCAACCCCGCCTCCCTGAGCTCCTGGTTCAGCCGCCGCCTGGGCGTCACCGAGGACAACCTGGTGCGGGTCTTCCGCACCTTTTACAACAGCGCCCCGGAATTTCGCCGGGAGAGCGAAGCCCATGAAGGATAAGACCATCAAGGTGAACTACCTGGCCCGGGTGGAAGGGGAAGGGGCCCTTTACCTCCGGATCAAGGACGGCGCGGTGGCCGAGGTGAAGCTCAAGATCTTCGAGCCGCCCCGGTTTTTTGAGGCTTTCCTCAAGGGCCGCAATTATTACGAGGCCCCGGACTTCACCTCCCGCATCTGCGGCATCTGCCCCGTGGCTTACCAGATGAGCGCGGTGCACGCCATGGAAAACGCCCTGGGAGTAAAGGTGTCCGGGCCCCTCCGGGCTTTGCGGCGCCTCATCTACTGCGGCGAGTGGATCGAGTCCCACGGCCTCCACGTCTTCATGCTGCACGCCCCGGACTTCCTGGGTTATGCCGACGCCATCCGCATGGCCCAGGACCACCCGGAGATGGTGAAGCTGGGGCTGCAACTGAAGAAGGTGGGCAACGACCTGGTCAGCTTCCTGGGAGGCCGGGAGATCCACCCCATCAACATCCGGGTGGGAGGGTTTTATCAGGTGCCCACCCGGGTCGAACTGGCGGGCCTCACCGAAAAGCTAAAGTGGGCCCGGGACGCGGCCCTGAAAACGGTCAAGTGGGTGGCGGGCTTTCCTTTCCCGGAATTTGAGCCGGACTACGAATTTGTCTCCCTGCGCCACGGCGCCGAATATCCCCTCAATGAGGGGCGGCTGGTCTCCAACCGGGGGCTGGATCTCGCGGTCAGCGACTATGACCAATATTTCACGGAGGAGCAGGCGCCCCATTCCCACGCCCTGCAATCGACCCTAAAGGACCGGGGGCCCTACCTGGTGGGCCCCCTGGCCCGCTATAACCTGAACTTCCACCTCCTCACCCCGGGGGCCCGGGCGGCGGCCAAAGAGGCGGGCCTGGGCCCGACGTGCCGC
>DASWLF010000467.1:0-5374 GCA_036396255.1 Desulfobaccales bacterium | reverse complement strand
CCCTCCCCTACCCCTTCCCTCCCCGCCGCTTGCGGGCCCGCGGTTCAGACGAGATGAGGCCCTGGCTCGCTAATCAGAAATGAATATACCCTGGAAAACAGTAAAAAAGAGCTTGAATTATTTTAAAATTATTTTTAGCATAGTTTGGGGGGAAATCCGGTTTCTGGAAGGGTGTCCCCCTGGCTCTTAATTTCGTAGGGATTTGGCGGGGATATGGCCTGGGGTCTCGGGATCATGGCGGCTTTGTGGGCTCTGCTTATCATGAGCAGCCCCGCGATCGCGGCCATCGAGCGCTCGGTGGACAGCCGGGGGGTGGTGCACATCCGCAATACCGGCCCGGCGGCCAGGCACAGCCCCGCCGCGGCGGAGGCCCCGGCCGGTTCGCCCGTGGCCGCGCCGCAGGCTAATCAACCGGACGCGCTAGCCAGCGAGCCGCCGGCCGCCAATTTGGCCCCCCAGCCCCAGGGGCCCCAGCCCGAAGCGCAAGCAACTCCAGCCAACCCCGCTCCCCAGGCTGCTCCCAGTGGCGTCGCCAAACAGGTGGCCCCTGAGACCTCCCCGGGAACCAAATCCGCCAGAGAAGAGGAAAGCGGCAACCGCCTGGCGCTGCGGAAGGTGTCTTATCCGGCAGTGGAACCGGCCCCGGTCCAGGTTCAGGAGGAGAGCAAGACCATTCGGGCGCTTGCCCCGGAGGGAGCCATCAAGTGCACCCGGGATCATCGGGGAGTCCTGCATATCAGTAACGTGACGCCGGGGCAGGAGTCGGCGCCGCCGGCGCCGGCGGCTTCCGGCCGCGGGTCCGGGAGCCAGCCTCCGGCTGGGGAGACCACCACGGAACCGCCTCTACAGAAGGTTTCCTTAGACGAAACCAGCGCGGTTTCGCCAGGGACCCCCGCGGCGCCGGCGGCCATGAGGTCTGCTCCGGCTCCGGGGGTCATCCGGCGCTACCGGGATAGCCGGGGGGTGCTGCACATCGAAAACGTGGATCCGGCCGGGCCGGAGGCAAAACCTCCGCTCCTGCCGGCCCGGGCCGGCAAGATGCGGAAGCACATCGAGATCTTTGGAAGCGACGGGGCGTCGGCGCTGCCTTTGAAAAAGGCGGCGTGGCCCGCCGAAGCCGTGAATCGTGGCCCGCCACCGGGACCGCCCCGGGAGATTGCCCCTCCTAAAGGAGAAATCCTGGCCCAGGGCTCCATCCGCCGCTACCGCGACGCCAAGGGCGTCATGCACATCAAAAGCGTGGAACCTCCGAAGCCGTTAGCCGTGCCGGGTCCCATGCTGCTGGCCCGCCCGGAGCTTGGCAACCGCGGCAGTCCAGCCTATGCCGGCATTCCGCCACCGCCGGAAACCCCGACGGCGGCCTTTGTTGGTGCCAGGCCGCCTCCCGCCGGCGCCGGGATCACGGCCTTAAAGGATCGTAGAGGACGGTTGACCATCAGCAACCAGGAGGCGGAGCTCCAGGTGGCGGCAACGACCCCCCGGGAGCAGGCCATGGCGCAGCTGGCCGCCATCTTCCAGGAGGCCTCCCTGCTCTACGGGCTTCCGGTCAGCCTGATCCAGTCCCTGATCAAGGTGGAGTCCAACTTCGTTCCCTGGGCCGTATCCCCCAAAGGAGCTATGGGGTTGATGCAGCTCATGCCGGGCACCGCGGCGTTTCTGGGGGTGCGCGACGCCTTCGACCCCCGGGAGAATATTCTGGGCGGCTGCCGCTATTTGCGGCTCCTGCTGGATTATTTCGGGGGCTCCCTGCCCCTGGCGCTGGCGGCTTATAATGCCGGGCACGGGCGGGTGGTGTCCTGCGGCTACCAGATTCCGCCCATCAAAGAGACCCAGGATTTCGTCACCCAGGTGTTGGGGCGCTACTTCTCTGCGGCGAAACGGGGCCCTAGGCCCTGGGTCTGACCACCCTTTCTCAGACGGCTCCGCCGGCCCCTCCCCTGCCCTTTGGCGCGGCCCCCAGGCTGGCACCCCCTTGCCCCCATAGTCCCCTCAGGACCCATCTGAAACGTTGACATTTCTCTTGCCTTGGGCTACAGACAATGATCGCGTCAAGTCGCGCTGCCCCCGGGGCGCCTGGTCCCGGCAGGGCGCTGCCGCCGCCGCGGCAATTATCGGGAGGTCACATGGCTGAGCCACTGAAAGATCCCTGGATCCAGTTGGTAGCTTTGACTACCACCGTCCTGGCCGTGTTGGCGGCCATCTCGTCTTTGCGGGCCACGAGCTACTCCACCAAGGTGCAGATTGCCACCACCAAGGAGGCCAATCACTGGGCCTACTACCAAGCCAAGAGCATCAAGGAGCACAGCTACCGGCTCAATCGGGACATCTTGAGCTCGGTCAGGCTCCTGGAGACCAAGAACCCCAAGGCCCAAAAATATCTGGCCGCCAGGATTCACGAATACGAAGCTGAGATTGGGCGTTACGACAAAGAGAAAAGCCAAATCAAGAAAGAGGCCGAAGATATCATCAAGGAGCAGGAGATCTTCAAGCAAAAGAACGGCGACTTTGGCCTGGCCGTGATGCTGCTGCAGATCGCCATCATGTGCTCCGCGGTGGGGGCCCTCATCCGAAAGAAGCTCCTGTGGCTGGTGGGACTGATTATGGGGGGCTGGGGCGCGTTTTACCTGGTCAAGGGGTTTCTGCTGTGATCTTGAGGGGTGGGGCAGCCTCCGGGCCCGCCTCGGCTGGGCGGCCAGGGACGGCCGCTCCACAGGTTCCCGGCTAGTACTTAATTGCAGAAGTTCGCGCCTTATTTGAGCCGCATTTTTATTCCCCCCTTTTCCAAGGGGGGCCAGGGGGGATTTTATAACCCATTGAAATCCCCCTAAATCCCCCTTTTTCAAAGGGGGACTTGAGGTAGTCCTGATCTTTGAGGATGCTCGCAATTACCGACGCTGATTTTCGCAACCAAGTACTAGTAGTGGAAAAACGGCAAGCGGAAGAATAAGCAAAAGCCGTTGACCGCTAAGATGGCGCCCAGGCCCGCGGACGCCAGGGCGAAGACGAACACCCCCCGGGAGTGGGCCAGGATGGCGATGGAGGCCATGACGATGGCGATCTGCAGCAGGACCTCGGCGTAGTCGAAGTAGGGGTCCTTGCTGCGGTTCACGTCCCGCTCGTGCTCCAGCTTCTTGGCCTCCTTCTCGATCTCCTTCTTTTCGGCGCCATAGCGCTCTTCTTCCGCGGTCATCTGCCGGAGCAGTTGTTCATAACGCTGCCTGATTTGCGGCTTCAGGGACTCCCTTTCCAGGAGGTCCAGCTCCAGCCTCATCTTCTGGCCCCGGTAGAAATGCTCCCGGATGACCTTGGCCTGGTAGAAGGCCCACTGGTCCGAAGCCTGCTGCTGGGCCAGGAGCATCTCCTTCATGGCGTTGTTGCCGCCCAGGGAGGTGATGGCCAGGATGACCGCAAAGATGGCGGTGGTGAGGGCCATCCGCCGGGTGAAGGCCTTGGCCCTGACTTCTTCCAGTTCCTCGGGGTTCGGTAGTTCGACTTCAGACATGGCAGCCACCCTTTCGCCGGCTCATTTGACGTAGATCTTCATTCCGGCGGCCAGGGCCCCGTCCAGGCCCACTTCGTTGCCCCCGGCATCGTAAACCTTGCGCCCCGACTCCACTTCCTTCAGGAGCCCCGCCTGGATCAGGGCGTGTTGCACCGTCATCCCGGGCAAAAGGTCCACCGGGGCCTCATTGACATAAACCCGCATGTCAGTCCACCTGTGTGATCCTGCCCTGGATTTGCGGGGCCACCGTCTTTTTGGCTTTAAGGTGTTGGCAGACCAGGTCCCGCAGCCAGGTTCCGGGGTCGTTGTACACCAGGTTCTCGCTTTTCAGGGCGCCCCCCAGGTCCGAGTAATCCCCCCCGGCCCGGATGGCGCCGCCGAAGGCCTGGTAGCCGTCGCCGCCGGCCACCAGGAAATCGTTGGTGGCGATGACGTATTCCTTATCTGGTTCCAGGGGCCGGCCGCCCAGGGTCACTTCTTTTACCCTGGAGCCCACCGGCGCTGACTGGCTGAAAGTGAAATAGAGGCCCGAAACCTGGGGGAAGCGGCCCGCGGGCTTTTCCAGGGAAGAGACGCCATGCTCCAGGGCCTGCCGCACCTGCCGGCCCGTGAGCCGGATGGCCACCAGGTAATTGTCGTAGGGCAGCGCCGCATAAACCTGCTTCTTGGTAATTTTACCCTGGCTGATGCCGGCCTTGATGGTCCCGCCGTTGATGATGGCCGCGTCTGCCCCCGATTGCTCTCGCAGGATATCGGTCACCAGGTCCCCCAGGTTGGTTTCCCGGGACTTGACGTGTTCGGCCTGCCCGTCCAGGTCAACCGCGGTCCGGCCAATGGTCTCATTCAGCCGGGACTCCACCTTCCGGGCATAATGAGCCACTATCTTCTGAATCTTCCGGTCCTCCTGGCCGGCCACCGGCTTGATTTCCTGAAGATAGCCGTCAAAAGAATGGACCTTGCCGCCGGCAACCGTAAGGTCCAGCACCCCCAGGGCCTTGGCGTGTTCCCAGGCCTGGACGATGATGGTGTGCCCCACCACCACGGGTTTCAGCAGCTTGGTATGGGAGTGCCCGCCGACAATGACGTCTATCTCCGGGACCTGCGCCGCCAGGGCCTTATCCGCCTCCAGCCCCTGGTGCGACAGCACCACGATGAGGTCCGCTTTCGGTCGTACTTCCGGGAGGTATTTTTTGAGCGCGGCTGCCGGCGAGCTGAATTTCAGCCCCGCCACGTTCCGGGGGTGGGTGGCGGCCGGGGTGTCCGCGGTCACCACTCCCATGAGGCCCACTTTAAGGTCGCCCACCTGTTTGATGACATAGGGCTTCAAGGGGGGGAACCCCTCCACGTTGGCCCCCAGGACCGGGAACCTGGCCTGGGCGATCCTCGCCTGCAGCACCTGCTGGCCGTAGTCGAACTCGTGATTCCCCACCACCATGGCGTCGAAGCCCATGGCGTTCATCAACTCCATGACCGATTTGCCTTGAAACAAGTTGGCCCAATTGCTGCCCTGGATCAGGTCGCCGGCCGCCACCAGCAGGGTGGGTTTTTCCCGGCGCAGCTTCTCGACTTCGGCCGCCAGGTAAGCGACGCCCCCCAACTTCTCCGCCGCTCCCGCCGGCTTCCTGGGCTCGGCATACCCGTGAAAGTCGTTGACGTGGAGAATCCTCAAGTCCGACGGCTGGGCCGGCGTTCCCAGGCCCGCCAGAGACAACAGGAAAACCGCAATTAGAATGATTTTTATTCTATTCATGGGAATCCCGGCGCTTTTTCGGGAAGCAACCCCTGACTGGCGGCCAAGGGCGGAAGACCTCCCCTCCAGATTTTAGATGCCTTAAAGACTTTATGCAGTCCAATGGCAGATTTCAAGAGATG
>DASWLF010000466.1:0-3348 GCA_036396255.1 Desulfobaccales bacterium | reverse complement strand
GTGCGGGCCGCCAGGCTCCCGGCCTCCGAAGTCATGAGCCGCCTCACCATCCTGGAACTCCAGGGGCTGGTGCGGGAGCTGCCGGGGAAGTGCTACGTGTTGGAGAATTGAGTTGTCATGAAGGTACTTGAGGGGAGGTTTAGGTTGGGGGTGAAAAATATCTTATTATGATTTCCCCTCCCCCAGCCCCCTCCCACCAGGGGAGGGGGAGGTTTTATGTCAAAAACTTGCGAAACCAGGTTCTGGCCCCCTCCCTGAAAAAGCATTCTTCCCGGCCTCTCATCATTATTAAGAGCGCAAGCACTCAAACACAGAAAAAGCTCTGTGCTTCTGAGTCTAATTTGAAAATCTTTCCCGCGGAAACTTCCTCGCCATTGACCGCCAAGCTTACAATCAGTATATTATTGCATCTATGCCTAAATCATTACTCATCGTGGAATCGCCCACCAAGGCCAGGACCCTGCAGAAATACCTGGGGTCCGAAGTCAAGGTGCTGTCCTGCAGGGGCCATATCAAGGACCTGCCCCCCAACGAGCTGGGGGTGGACCTGGAGCAGGACTTCCAGCCCAAATACGTCACCATCCTGGGGAAGGCCAAGGTCATCCAGGAACTGAAGAAAGCCGCGGCGGACACCCCGGACATCTATCTGGGCCCCGACCCGGACCGGGAAGGGGAGGCCATTGCCTGGCACATCGCCGAGGCCCTGGGGGAGCAGAACCACCGCTTCCACCGGGTGCTCTTCCTGGAGCTGACCCCCCGGGCCGTCAAAGAGGCCCTGGCGCATCCGGTGGCCCTGAACCGCCCCCGCTACGACTCCCAGCAGGCCCGGCGGGTCCTGGACCGGCTGGTGGGCTACCAGATCAGCCCGCTGTTGTGGCAGAAGGTGAAAACCGGCCTGAGCGCCGGCCGGGTGCAGTCCGTGGCCCTGCGCCTGGTGTGCGACCGGGAGCGGGCCATTATGGCCTTCGTGCCCCAGGAGTACTGGACCCTGGACGCCTGCCTGGAGGGCGCCGAGCCGCCGGTTTTTACGGCCCACCTGCTCAAACACAAACATAAGAACCTCAAGCCCCGCAACGTGGCGGAAGTGGAGCGGATTCTGGAGGCGCTGGAGGCCGCGGCCTTCAAGGTCGCCGGCATCGAGAAGAAGCCCCAGCGGCGCCACCCGGCCCCGCCCTTCATCACCAGCAGCCTGCAGATGGAAGCCAACCGCAAGCTCCGCTTTTCTCCTAAAAAGACCATGCGTTTGGCCCAGCGGCTCTACGAAGGGCTGGAGCTGGGCCAGGAAGGGCCGGTGGGCCTCATCACTTACATGCGCACCGACTCCACCCGCGTCTCCGGCGAGGCCCTGGACGCGGTGCGCACCTTTATCTCGCAGACTTACGGGGGCGACTACCTCCCCCAGGCCCCCAACCGCTACAAAAGCCCCAAGGGGGCCCAGGAGGCCCACGAGGCCATCCGGCCCACCGGGGTGAGCCGGCGGTCCCAGGAGGTGAAGCCGTTCCTGAGCAAGGACGAACTGGCCCTCTACGACCTCATCTGGCGGCGCTTCGTGGCTTCGCAGATGGCGCCGGCGGTCTTTGACCTGACGACCGTGGACATCAGCGCCGGGGATTATCTCTTCCGGGCCACCGCCTCGGTTCTGAAATTCCCGGGATTTACCAAAGTTTACCAGGAGTCCCGGGAAACCGAAGAGGCCGCCGGCCCGGAAAAATTGCCGCCCCTGGCCGCCGGGGATGTCCTCCGGTTGCGGGATTTTGACCCCCAGCAGCACTTCACCAAGCCGCCGCCGCGGTTCACCGAGGCGTCCCTCATCAAGGAGCTGGAGGTCCAGGGCATCGGCCGGCCCAGCACCTACGCCACCATCCTCACCAACTTGCAGGACCGCCTCTACGTGCTCAAGGAAAAAGCGGCGCTCCGGCCCACGGAAATGGGCCTGGTGGTGAGCGATCTCCTGGTGGAGAATTTTCCGGACATCATGGACCCCAGGTTCACTGCGGGCCTGGAAACGGACCTGGACCGGGTGGCTGAAGGCCAGGTTCCCTGGCAGGAGGTCATGCGGGATTTTTACGGCCCCTTTGCCCAGGAACTGGAGGCGGCCAAAGGCCAGATGCGGCGGGTGAAGAGCGTGCCCACGGGCCTCCAATGCCCCGAATGCGGGACCGAAATGGTGGTGCGCTGGGGCAAAAATGGCGAGTTCCTTGGCTGTTCCAAGTACCCCAAGTGCGGCTTTACCGGGGACTTCAGCCGGGATCCCCAGGGCCGCATCATGCTCCTGGGGACGGAGCCGGCGGCCGGCGCCGCCCCCACCCCGGCCGGCCAGCCCCCCAAACCCGGCGCGCCCCCGGAGCAGAGACCGGCCACCGGCCTCAAATGCCCCACCTGCGGCAAAGACCTGGTGGTGCGCCGGGGCCGCAGGGGGGAATTCCTGGGTTGCACCGGCTATCCCAAGTGCAAGTGGACCGGGAATTTCACCCGGGACCCCCAGGGCAACCTAGTGCCGGTGGAACGGGAGCCGGAGGCCACGGACTTCCCCTGCCCCCGGCAGGGCTGCAGCGGCCTCCTGAAGAAGAAGCGCTCCCGCCACGGGTTTTTCTTCGGCTGCAGCCACTACCCCAAATGCCAGTTCACCCTGAACCAGGCCCCCCTGGAGCAGCCCTGCCCCCAGTGCCAATTCTCCTGGCTGACGAAAAAGGGGAAAAAAATCCTCTGCCCCAGGGAAGAGTGCGATTACCAGGAACCCGCGCAGTGAAGGTTTTCGGTTTTCAGTTTTCGGTTTTTGGTAAAAGACGGGGGACTAAATCCAGGATTAAGTAGATAGAGGAACTTTTCATCCTGGAAACTATCTAAAAACCAATCTTCCTAACAAACTGTAAATTTCTGATAGATCAAAAAATGGAATTATTTATCTATTGGGATAATGAAAGATTTTCTCTGCTTGAGAAGCGTGAACCTTAAGGGGGCTAAGGGATAACCGGAAACCGAGAACCGAAAACCGAAAACCCCGCAATCACCGTCATCGGCGGGGGGTTGGCGGGGAGTGAAGCGGCCTGGCAGGCGGCCCGCCGGGGCGTCCGGGTGCGGCTTTATGAGATGAAGCCCCGGAAGTTCTCGCCGGCGCACCAGTCCCCGCTGCTGGGGGAGCTGGTGTGCAGCAACTCTTTGCGGGCCGAGTCGGTGGACAACGCCGTGGGCCTCCTCAAGGAGGAGATGCGCCGCTTGGGCTCCCTCATCATGGCCGCGGCCGACGCCACCCGGGTGCCCGCGGGCAAGGCCCTGGCGGTGGACCGAGAGGCCTTTGCGGCCTACATCTCCCGGGCCCTGGAAGAGGAACCACTGGTGGCCATCGTC
>DASWLF010000465.1:0-3213 GCA_036396255.1 Desulfobaccales bacterium | reverse complement strand
CAGGAAAAGGAGGAACAGCCCGGCCAGGATCTGAATGGCCTGGGTCCCCTTGAGAATCATGACGACCTGGTAGATGACGATGGCCACCAGGAGGATGTCCAGGCCGTCCTGCCAGCGCAGGTTTTGGAAAAACTGCCACATTCGGGGACGGGAGGCTCCTTTCTAATTCAGTTGCTCATAAACCTGCGGTGCACGCGTAAAGGATGAAAAGTTTCCCCCTCACCCCAGCCCCCTCCCCCATTGGGGGAGCGGAGGTTGGTGGAGTAACCTTTCGGAGCAGTCGCGCCTGACCCTTTGGTACACCAAAGCAAGGGTTATCGTAGGGGCGGGTTTTAAACCCGCCCCTACAGCTTCAAGGCAAAGCAGCAAAATACGCCCGAGTCGCCAGTCCCTCTCAGAGCAGGCAATAGTGGCGGTCAGGTCGCCCAGCCCTGCAGCGATTCCCGGCAGATGCAATCCAGGACAGCCAGGAACTGGCGAGCATAAGCGACGTTATGGGTGCGAACCAGACGAGCCCCGCGCAGCACCGCCACCGCCAGGGCCGCCAGGGTGCCGATGTCTCGTTCCTCTCCGGCGGGCAGGTCCAGGATGTGGCCAATGAAGGCTTTGCGGGACGGTCCCACCAGCAAGGGGCAGCCCAAATCCAGGAACACCTCCAGATTATTGAGTATTTCCAGGTTGTGCTGCCAGGTTTTGCCGAAGCCGATGCCCGGGTCCAGGACGATGTGCTCCCGGGGAATGCCCTGGGAGGCGGCGAACTCCAGGCGCTCCCGGAAAAACGCCTTGATCTCGCCCAGCAAGTCGTCATAGTGAGGCTGGCGCTGCATATCCCTGGGGGTGCCCTGCATGTGCATCAGCACCAGGGGGACCCGGTGCGCCGCGGCCAGGGGGGCCATCTGGGGGTCAAAACGCAGGGCGCTGATGTCGTTGATGATGGCAGCCCCCGCCTCCAGGGCCAAACGTGCCACCTCGGCCTTGTAAGTGTCGATGGAGATGGGGACGGATGTTTCGGCAACCATGGCCTCGATCACCGGCAGGACCCGGCGCAGCTCCTCCTCAAGGGGCACGGGGTCGGCCAGGGGGCGGGTGGATTCGCCGCCGATATCCAGGATATGGGCCCCCGCGGCCACCAGCGCCCGCGCCTGGGCGATGGCGTCGTCATGGTGGAAGAACCGTCCCCCGTCAGCGAAGGAATCGGGAGTGACATTGACCACCCCCATGATGAGGGGCCGGGGAGAGTGCAAGAGGGCCGCCCAGGCATGGCGGTGCGACGAAATCTCCGAAGCGCCGGAGGGACTAGTGGAACCGGTCATGCTTAAGCCTGCTGGAAGCTGAGTGGGAGCGGCGCAGGGGCGTCCTGAGATTCCGGGGTCTCTTCCGACTCGGGGAACGAGGCCAGAATCCGGTCAATACCGGCGGTGTCCAGGGTCTCCTTTTCCAGGAGAGCCTGGGCCAGGGCCTGGAGTTGGCCCCGGTGGCTGGTGAGCAGGCCCTTGGCGTCATTGTAAGCGGTCTGGATAAGATTTTTAATGGCGCTGTCGATGAGGCGGGCCGTCTCTTCGCTGAAATCCTTGGACTGGGCGAACTCCCGGCCCAGGAAGATGTGCTCTTCCCGTTTGCCGAAGGTGACCGGCCCCAGCTCGTCGCTCATGCCCCAGTTGCACACCATTTTGCGGGCGAGCTCGGTGGCCCGCTCCAGGTCGTTGCCGGCCCCGGTGGTGAAATGCTGGAATTGCAGTTCCTCGGCGGCCCGGCCCCCCAGCAGGACGGTGAGGGTGCCCACCAGGTATTCCTTGGGGTAGGTGTGGCGCTCGTCTATGGGCAACTGCTGGGTGAGGCCCAGGGCCCGCCCCCGGGGGATGATGGTGACTTTGTGGATGGGGTCGGTGCCCGGGATGAGCCTGGCCACCAGGGTGTGGCCGGCCTCGTGGTAGGCGGTGTTAGTCCGTTCCCGCTCGCTCATGATGAGGCTTTTGCGCTCGGAGCCCATGAGGACCTTGTCCTTGGCCTGCTCGAAGTCATCCATGGCCACCAGCTCATTGCCCCGGCGGGCGGCATACAGGGCCGCTTCGTTCACCAGGTTTTCCAGGTCGGCGCCGGAGAAGCCCGGAGTGCTGCGGGCCAGGATGGACAGGTCCACGGACTCCGCCAGGGGGGTCCGGCGGGTGTGAACCTGGAGGATGGCTTCCCGGCCTTTGAGGTCCGGCACCGGCACCACCACCTGGCGGTCGAAACGGCCCGGGCGCAAGAGGGCCGGGTCCAGGACGTCAGGGCGGTTGGTGGCGGCGATGAGGATCACCCCTTCGTTGGCTTCGAAGCCGTCCATCTCCACCAGGAGCTGGTTCAGGGTCTGTTCCCGCTCGTCGTGGCCGCCTCCCAGGCCGGCGCCCCGGTGGCGGCCCACCGCGTCGATCTCATCAATGAAGATGATGCAAGGGGCGCTTTTCTTCCCCTGGATGAACAAATCCCGGACCCGGGCGGCGCCCACGCCCACGAACATCTCCACGAAGTCGGAGCCGCTGATGCTGAAAAAGGGGACGCCCGCTTCTCCGGCAATGGCCCGGGCCAGCAGGGTTTTGCCGGTGCCCGGGGCCCCCACCAGCAGCACGCCCTTGGGGATGCGGCCTCCCAAGCGGGTGAACTTTTTGGGGTCCTTAAGGAATTCGATGATTTCCGCCACCTCATCCTTGGCTTCCTCAATGCCGGCCACGTCGTTGAAGGTGATCTTGACGGTATTTTCCGTCATCAGCCGGGCCCGGCTCTTGCCGAAGGACATGGCCTTGCCGCCGCCGGCCTGCATCTGGCGCATAAAGAAGATCCAGATGCCCACCAGCACCAGCATGGGGAGCCAGGAAATCAGGAGGGTGGTGTACCAGGGGGAATCGTCCCTGGGTTTGGCGGTGATCTCCACCTTCTTGGACTGCAGGAGTCTCACCAAGTCCTGGTCTGGGGGGGAGTAGCTCTTGAAGGTCTTGCCGTCCGTCAGTTCACCGCTAATTTCCTCGCCTTGCAAGGTGACCTTGACCACCTTGTCGGCCTTCACCAGTTCGACAAACTTGCTGTAGTTGATGGTGGCTCTACCCTTGGCGTGCTCCACCGTATTGAAGTAATTGAACAGAAAAATCATGATCAGGGTGATGAGCAACCACAGGGCGATGTTTTTATAAAAGGGGCTTAAGCGATTATTCATTTACGGACCTTAATGTCATAAAG
>DASWLF010000464.1:0-2130 GCA_036396255.1 Desulfobaccales bacterium | reverse complement strand
GTCTGGCCCGGGGCCAGGTAGATGCTGGTGCCCCCCAGTTGCGCAATCCCGGCCTCGAAGGAGACCCGGGTGCGGGTGGAGGGCTTGTCAAAAATCATGGCCACGATCTTGCCTTTGAGCGGGGCGGGATTTTGCCCCCGGTAATGCAGGGCCTTGAGTTCCCGGGCCCGATTGATCAGGGCCTCGATCTCTTCCCGGTTCAGGTCCAGGATGGTGAGCAGGTCTCGTTTCATGGAAAGACTGCCTTAAAAGAGGCGGCCAGAATTTCTAAACCCTGATCCAGGTCCTGGCGCCCCAGGTTGAGAGGTGGCAGCAGTCGGATAACATTCCCCTGGGTGCAGTTCACCAGGAGCCCCCGCTCCCGGCAAGCCGTCACCACCGGCGCCCCCTCCTGGGTCAATTCCAGGCCCCACATGAGGCCCAGGCCCCGCACCTCCTGGACTACGGAATGCTGCTTTTGCAGGTCCAGGAGTCGCTGGCGCAGGTACTCCCCGGTGGCGGTCACTTTCTCCAGGAATCCAGGCTCGCTCAAGAGGCCCAGGGCGGTTTTGGCCGCCGCGGCGATGGCCGGCCCGGCCCCGAAGGTGCTGGCGTGGGTGCCGGGAACGAAGGCCCGGGCCACTTCTTCGGTGGCCAACAGGGCCCCCATGGGCAAGCCGTTGGCCAGGGCCTTGGCCAGAGTCATGATGTCGGGAGATATGCCGAAATGCTGGTGGGCGAAGAGTCTCCCCGTCCGCCCCAGCCCGGTCTGGATCTCGTCCAGCACCAGCAGCAGGCTCTTATCGTCGCATAGTTTACGCACCCCTGCCAGGAAATCCGCGTCCGGCAGGCAGACGCCGCCCTCTCCCTGGATGGGCTCCAGCATCACGGCGCAGACGGTGTCGTCCAGCGCCGCAGCCAACGCTGCCAGGTCATTGAAAGGCACAAAGGAAAAACCTGCCAGCAAGGGGTCGAACCCCTGCCAGAACTTGGACTGGCCGGTGGCGCTCAAAGCCCCCAGGGTGCGGCCATGGAAAGAGTTTTCCATGCAAATGATGCGGTGGCGCCCCTCCCCGAACTTCTCCCGGGAGTAGCGCCGGCAGAGCTTGATGGCCCCTTCGTTGACTTCCGCGCCGCTGTTGGCGAAGAAGACCCGGTCCGCGAAGGACAGCCGCACCAGGTCCTCCGCCAGTTCCACCATGGGGGTAGTGTAGTATATATTGGAGACGTGCACCAACCGGGTGAGCTGGGCCGCGGCGGCCCGGGCCACTTCGGGGTGGGCGTGGCCCAGGTTGCACACCGCCAACCCGGCCACGAAATCCAGATACTCCCGGCCGCCGTCGTCCCAGACCCGGCAGCCCTCCCCCCGGACCAGCACCAGGGGCTGCCGGCCGTAGGTTTGCATGACAACTCGGTCTGCTCTGGTTATCCAGTTATCCGTCACTTACGTTCCTCCTGCGGAGTCGGGGGAGGGATTGTAAGCGGGCACCTGCCCTTACCCCCTCCCCCGAACCCCCACCCCCAATCCCTTATAGGGGTTGGGAGGGGGTGTGGGGGAGGGCAGGGGCCAGTGGCACAGGCGTCCCGCCTGTGGAAGCCCCTGGCCCTCCCCCACCATCATTCCACTATCTCCGTACCCACGCCGGGGTCGGTGAAGATTTCCAGGAGCACGGCGTGCAGCGTCCGGCCGTCCAGGATATGGGCCTTGGCCACGCCGCCGTCCAGGGCCTCCAGGCAACATTTGACCTTGGGCAGCATGCCGCCGGCGACGGCCCCCTCCTCTATCAGGGTCACGGCCTGGCGCCGGGTGAGGCTGGAGACCAGGTTTCCGGCCCGGTCCAGGACCCCGGGGACGTCGGTGAGCAGGATGAGCTTGGCGGCCCCCAGGGCCGCGGCCAGCGCCCCGGCCACCAGGTCGGCGTTGATGTTATAGGTTTCGCCCGCTTCCCCCACGCCCACCGGGGCGATGACCGGGATAAAATGCTGCTGTTGCAGGGTGCGGATGAGCTTGGTGTTCACTTCGGTCACTTCCCCTACCAGGCCGATGTCGATGATCTCCGGCGGTTCGTCCTCCCGGGGGCGGTAGAACTCCAGTTTCTGGGCCTTGAGCAGCAGTCCGTCTTTGCCGCTCAGGCCCACCGCGGCGCCCCC
>DASWLF010000463.1:0-1904 GCA_036396255.1 Desulfobaccales bacterium | reverse complement strand
GGCGATGATGGGGTCCAGACGCGAGGCTTTCCACGCCGGGTAAAAGCCAAAGATGATGCCCACCGTCACTGAGACCGCGAAGGCCGCGATGATGGCCCCCAGGGACAACTCCGTGGGCCAGCCCAGCCATATCCTTACCAGGATGGACACCCCCCGGCCGGCGACAATGCCTGCGATCCCGCCGCAGAAACAAAGAATCACGGCTTCCGACAGAAACTGCTGGAGGATATCCCGGGCCCAGGCCCCCACCGCCATGCGTACGCCGATCTCCCGGGTCCGCTCCGTCACCGACACCAGCATGATATTCATGATGCCCACCCCCCCCACTAACAGGGAGATCAGAGCCACCGCCAGTAAGAGCCTGGTCATCATGGTGCTGGTGGCAGACAGGGCCCGGGTAAATTCGGTCATATCCCGGATGTTGAAGTCATCGGGCTCACCGAAGCGAATCCGGTGCCGCTCCCGCAGCAACTCCTTGATCTGCTTGACGGCCACCGGGATCCCCTTGGTGGTGCGAGCCGCGGTCAGGATCTCATCCACGTTGATAAACCGCACCGGCAGCGGGGTGTCGGCGGCCTGGGTCGCCGATTGCTCCGGATATAGTTTGTTTTGGGTGGTGGGGTAGATCTGCTTGAGGGTGTTCACCTGCTGGGAGGTGCTGGAGCCGGCGGCGGCGGCAGCGGCGGCGCTCTGGTTGACGGTGGCCGCGGACGAGCCGGTCACCCGAAATTTAATGGTGGTCCAGGGCGCCACCAGGACGTCGTCCTGATCCATCCCCATCATATTGGCGCCTTTGGCGCTGAGGACCCCCACCACCCGGAAGGAGACATTCTGCACCCGCACTTCTTTGCCCAGGGGGGACTCGCCCTGGAAAAGCTCCTTGACCAGCGTCTGACCCAGGAGGCAGACCTTGCTGGCATTGCGCACATCCCGTTCCATGAAGCCGTCACCCGCCGCCAGGACCCATTCCCGGACCTCCAGGAAGGCGGGGGTGCTGCCGTAAATAAAGGTGGGCACCCAGTTGCGGTTGCCATAAATGACCTGGGTCCGGGCCCGGACTACCGGCGCCGCGGCTCTGACCGCCGGGCACTCCTCCAGGATGGCCTCGCCGTCCTGGGGGGTAAGAGTCATGACGCTGCCGGCCCCGAAGCTCACGCCGCCGCTGGAGGCGGTGCCCGCCCGGACCACCAGGATATTGGCCCCCATGCTGGCAATGGTTTGCTGGATGGCAGTGGCGGACCCGCGCCCGATCTCCATCATGGTGATGACCGCGGCCACGCCGATGATGATGCCCAGGGTGGTGAGGGCGGCCCGGAGGACGTTGCGCCGCAGGCCTTTCAGCGCCGTCCGCCCCATCCATTGGAGGCGCAGCCACGACCACCCCCCGCGCAGCTCGGCCGCAGGGCCCGCAACCAGGCTTTCCTTGCCGCCTGGGGCCTCCGCCGGACGGCGTTCTTCCCCCACGATGGTCCCGTCGTAAATCCTGATGATGCGGTCGGCGTAGCGCGCCACGTTTTCGTCGTGGGTCACCAGAATGATGGTAACCCCTTCTTCATCGTTGAGTCGCCGGAATAGTTCCAGGACTTCTTCACTGGTGCTGGCGTCCAGATTACCGGTGGGCTCATCCGCAAACAGGATGGAGGGCTGGTTGACGAGGGCCCGGGCAATGGCCACCCGCTGCTGCTGCCCGCCGGAGAGTTGGGAGGATTCGTGATCCAGGCGTTCCCCCAGGCCCACCCGCTGGAGCAAATCTTCGGCCCGTTGGCGGGCCTCCCGGTCGGAGAGGCGCGCCGCGGTATACGACAACGGCATGATCACGTTTTCCAGGGCACTGGTTCGGGGCAGCAGGTTAAAAGTCTGAAATACGAAGCCGAGTTTCTGGTTCCGGAGCTGGGCCCACTCAT
>DASWLF010000462.1:0-1975 GCA_036396255.1 Desulfobaccales bacterium | reverse complement strand
GCCCTGGCCCTGGCCCTGGAAATCAACGCGGCCATGAAGAAGGCGAGAGGGTAAAGGGGTGAAAAGGCGAAAAGGCGAAAAGGCGAAAAGGCGAAAAGTTTAACAGCTAAAATCATTAGGTCGGAAAGTTAAGATGATTTTAAGAGTTCATCTGGCGAAATGGGGCAATCAGTAAGAGAATGAAAAAGTCATTTTTCCCTTTTTCCCTTTTCGCCTTTTCGCCTTTTCGCCCCAAGACTAATATCCAGTCCCTGGCTCTTAATCCTCGTCCTAATAGCACGAATAGTAATTCCCCCCAAATCCTCGTTGTGGCCGGGGAGGCCTCCGGGGACGGTCATGCGGCCCGGTTGGTGGCGGCCATAAAAGAGCGGCGGCCCGGGGCGCAGTTCTTCGGGGTGGGCGGCGAGGCCATGGCGGCCCAGGGGGTGCGGATCCTGTGCCCCGCCTCGGAGCTGGCCGTGGTGGGTCTGTCGGAAGTGGCGGGCCGGCTGCCGGCGGTGCTCAAGGCCTTGAAGGCCATCGCCCGGGCCCTGAAGAGGGAGCGCCCCGGCCTGGTCATCCTGGTGGACTTCCCCGACTTCAATTTCTGGGTGGCCCGGCTGGCCAAACTTTACCGGGTGCCGGTGATGTACTACATCAGCCCCCAGGTGTGGGCCTGGCGCACCTACCGGGTGCGCACCATCGCCCGCCTGGTGGATCGTATGGCCGTAATCTTTCCCTTTGAAGCCGATTTCTACCGGGAACGGGGCGTGCCCGTGACCTACGTGGGCCACCCCCTGCCGGAAACCCTGCCGCGGCTGCCGCACCGCCGGGAGCTGCTGGCCGGCTGGGGCCTGGACCCGCAGCGCCTCACCGTGGCCCTGCTGCCCGGCAGCCGGGCCGGGGAAATTAAGCGGCACCTGCCCACCATGCTGGCCGGGGTGGCCCTGGTGCAAAAAGCGGTCCCCCAATGCCAGTTCATCCTCCCCCTGGCCTCCACCGCGCCGCGGGAGCTGGTGGAGGGGATGGTTGCGGGTTTAAGGGAGGGGGAATCCCTTACAAAAAATTCCCCCGGCCCTCCCCTCAAAATCATCCCTGGCCAGGCCTATGAGGCGTTGTTCGCGGCGCATCTGGCGGTGGTGGCCTCCGGCACGGCCACGGTGGAAGCGGCTTTGGCCGGGACCCCCACCATTATTGTGTATCGCTTATCGCCTTTGACCTTTGCAGTGGGGCGCCGGCTCATCCGGGTGCCTCACGTGGGCATGGCCAACCTGTTGGCGGGGGAGCGGCTGTTCCCCGAGCTGTTGCAGGACGATTTTACCGCGGCGCGCCTGGCGGAGGAGGCCCTAAGGTTGATGCGGGATCCGGGGCGCCTGCCGACCCTGGGCCGGGGCCTGGCCCGGGTCATTGCCGCCCTGGGGGGCCCCGGCGCTTCGGCCCGGGCGGCCCAGGTGGCCCTGGAGTTGATGGCTGGAAGGTAATGGGAAGGAGAAAGGAATCCTTGCCTGGGATAATAACAATCTTATATTTTATTAGCATGGCAAAAGAGCGAAATGGAATGATAGACAAGACCTGACCAGGCGCAGGAAACCATGACTTTTCGGAGGGATGCGCAGAACCTGGCTAAATTGCGAAGATTGATTCCTGCCTCTGACCGAAAACTGAAAACCGAAAACCGAAAACCGTTTTTAGGAGGTGGCCTTTGATTAAAAAGATTCAATCCCTGTTAGGCCCGGAAGCCGACGACCTGTTGACTCACAAGTGCAAGGGATTTGCCAAGGAGAGCCTGCATCTGCCGGGGCCCGATTTCATCGACCGGGTCTGGGTGGGCAGCGACCGGTCGCCGGGGGTGCTCAGGTCCCTGGCGGCGCTGTTCGGCCATGGTCGCCTGGCCGGCACCGGCTATCTCTCCATCCTGCCGGTGGACCAGGGGGTGGAGCACTCCGCGGCCGCCTCCTTCGCCCCCAACCCCATATATTTCGACCCGGAAAACATT
>DASWLF010000461.1:0-1915 GCA_036396255.1 Desulfobaccales bacterium | reverse complement strand
GGCACGCCGTGCCCCTACAGGAAAACGTTTGATTTTAAAGACTTATAAAATGTAGGGTGGGCACGGCCCACCACTTAAAATTGCGGCTAATCCTCCCTTTACCCTCGTTTCACGGGAATAAGCCATTTTCGCAGAGGTCTCGATTTGGTATCAGTTGGGGGCTGACGGCCGCTTACCATCCCTCCCTGAAATCCGCCCCCCACCCCCAGATAGGGTTCTGTTTCGTAATTTAAATGATAATTAAAAGCCTGATTTATAACCCCCCTTTAATAAAGGGGGGCAGGGGGGATTTTATAATAACCCCCAGAAAATCCCCCTAAATCCCCCTTTTTCAAAGGGGGACTTTAAGACTCCTTGAGCTTAGATTTTCATATGGTTTGCCATCATACTATTTATGAAGCGCCAAACTATGGCCCAGGCGAAACGCCGGTGCCAGCTGGGCTTCGGGTTTAAGTCAGGTCTAAAAACTTCACCCCTCCCTTTAGTATTCAAAAATGGTGCTTATTTTAAAAGAGGGCTGGCGGCGGTTAGGGTGCGGCTCGGGGGTCAAAGCCGCCGGCAAGCCGGACCATAGCCCGCCGGGAAAAGGCTGTAAGCAAAAATTATTGGCGTCAGCAAAAAACTTTTTCATTTTTGCCTTAAGTCAAGGCGCGGGCTCCGCGCCGTGATTAGAATTAATGCAACATCCGGCCAGTCGAGCATTTTCAGGCCCCATTGCCAGAGACTAGCAATCAATTACCATCGGGAGGAAAGAAGATGTTTTGTTATCAATGCGAACAGACGGCCAAGGGTGAAGGGTGCACGGTTCTGGGAGTGTGCGGCAAGAATGCCGACGTGGCAGCTCTTCAGGATTTATTGATCTACAGCCTCCAGGGCCTGTCGCAGGTGGCCGTGGAAGGGCGTAAAGTCGGGGTCAGCGACCGGGGGGTCAACGTCTTTACCCTGGAAGCGGCGTTTTCCACCTTGACCAACGTGGACTTCGACCCCGACCGCCTGGTGAAGCTGATCAAGAAGAGCGTCGAACTCCGGGAGCAGCTGAAAGGGAAAGTGCGCCAGGCCGGGGGGAAAGTAGAGGTCGGCGCCGGCCCGGCCACCTTTGAGGCCGCCGCCACCCTGGACGGGCTGCTCCAACAGGCGGAAGTTGCGGTCATCAAAAACTATCCCGCCGCCGATGCCGATATCCTGGCCCTCAAGCACACCCTGCTGTTCGGCATCAAGGGAGTCTGCGCCTATGCCGACCACGCCCAGATTTTGGGGCAGGAAGACGACCAGGTCTATGCCTTCATCCACGAGGGCCTGGCCGCCACCGCTGACCCGAACCTGGGCTTGAACGAAATGTTGGGTCTGGTCCTGAAATGCGGCGAGATCAACCTCCGGACCATGGAACTGCTGGACGCCGGCAATACCGGCCGCTACGGCCACCCGGTGCCCACCCCGGTCCCCCTGGGCCACAAAAAAGGCAAGGCCATCCTGGTCTCCGGCCATGACCTCCTGGATCTGGAAGAGATCCTGAAGCAGAGCGCCGGCAAAGGCATTTACGTTTACACCCACGGCGAGATGCTGCCCTGCCACGGCTACCCCGGCCTCAAGAAGTACCCCCATTTCTACGGCCGCTTCGGCACCGCCTGGCAGAACCAGGCCAAGGAGTTCGCCCAGTTCCCCGGGGCCATCGTCATGACCACCAACTGCATCCAGCGGCCCCAGGAGTCCTATGCTCCCAACCTGTTCACCCGGGGCCTGGTGGGCTGGCCGGGCATCACCCACATCCCGGACTTCAACTTCCAGCCGGTGATTGACAAGGCCCTGGCCCTGCCGGGCTTTGCCGAAGACAGTAACGGCAAGTCGGTCATGGTCGGTTTTGCCCGCAACGCCGTCCTGGGCGTGGCCGGCCAGGTTATCGAGGCCGTGAAGAACA
>DASWLF010000460.1:0-9238 GCA_036396255.1 Desulfobaccales bacterium | reverse complement strand
GGTATAATTGACCAGAATGCCGTGTTCCCCCATTTGCCCCCGGGTCGCGTCCCAGGTGCACTGGTAGCCCGTGTCCGCGTAAGTGTTGCCGTTGCTCCCCGATTCGTTCCAATACCGCTTAGTGAACTGCAGGTGCATCTTGCCGTTGCGGCCCGCGCCCAGCTCCTGGATGGCCTTGATCTTCAAGAAGTCAAACCCGGCTTTGCTGTAGTCCAGGGTGCGCAACACCGCAAACGGCAAAGCGAGGACCACCAGGTCGGCTATGATCTCCCGGCGGTCGTTGAAGCTCAGGATATAACTCCCCCCGGAACGGGCTATGGCCTCCAGTCGCCAGCCGAGTTGCACCGTGCTTTCCTTGCCAAGATATTTGGCCATGGTCTTCGGAAGGAGGTCGGCGCCGCCGTCGATCCGGTAGCGCTCATCCGATTCCCCATAAATGGAAAGCCGGCTGGGATTGTTATAAGCCAGGAGATAGATCAGGTTGAGGGCGCTTTGATCGGTGGTGTCCGCCCCGTACTCAATGTTGTAGGCTGCGTCCAGCAGCCTACCCAGGGGCGACTGGTGGCCGCCCTCAACTCGCGACTCGATCCAGTCGTAAATGCTCATGGAGTCCAGGGTCCGCCCTGCCGGGGTGCTCCGGTTATAGGCGGTGGGGTACCCCGCGGCCCTGAGGTCAGCCCGGAGTTTGGGGTAAAGCGCCGCAAAATCCGCATCGGCCTGGGCTTTGGAATAGTGCTGGCCCAAAAAATAGTAAGTATCGGTAGAACCTGGCGGCTGGGCCCCAATTAAGTCAATCAGAGGCAGACTGAAGCGTTTGGCCAGGGATAACATGGTCGTATGGTTGGTGTCGATCAATTCCCCAAACGGATCCGTGTATTGGTCATCAGACCAAGAAAATCCGGCGGGTTTGCCCTTCACTTCATGACACATACCGCAGCTGGGGCTCTCCGGCCGCCCCCGGACCGTTTGCATCCGACCGCCGATCATGGTCTCCGAGGCCTCGTACACCGTGGACGGCAACCCGGCGTCCGCGAGGGTCAGGGCCGCGGTAAGCCCGGCGATGCCGCCACCGATAATGGCAAGGCGCGGTGGAGCGGCGGCCCAACTATTCCCCTTCAGAACTGACGGCAGCATCGCCACTGCGGTGGTCGCGGCGACGCCGGCGATAAATTCGCGGCGGGAGATCGTCCGGGCCTGGCTGGACCCCCCCGTGCTGTAAGGCCCGGCTCGGATTTCTTCAATGGGTAAACCTGTCTTTTGGGCAAGCTGATGCTCCCTTAAGAGCCGCCTGACAGAAGCAAGCAGGTGGGTCCTGGCCATGTCAGTTTCCTCCTTGGTAAAGTTTTTGTGGTCGCGCGGTAGCATCTTTTGCCATAAAAGTCAATAAAAATTAATAGGTTAATAAAGGAGTCCGTTGTTGGTGCCGGGTCCCCCCAAAGGGCCCAGGGAAGGTTTTTCGCTGCGAGTTTGGAATAGTGCTTTTTTTCACTATGCCTGACCGGAGAACTTGACAGGGGTAAGGGAACGAAATAAACTTATAAATTCGAAGAACTTCCCCAAAATCCCTCGCAGATGTTACGAGGTCCCAAGGTAAGGTGCGGAAAATGAAAATGTATCTCATGACCCCGGGCCCCACCCCCGTGGCCCCGGAAACCCAACTGGCCATGGCTCAGCCCATCATCCACCACCGGTCCCCCCAATTCATGGAGATCCTGGGGGAAGTGCGGGCCGAGCTGAAATACCTGTTCCAGACGGAGCAGGAAGTGTTGATCTTCGCCGCCACCGGCACCGGCGCCATGGAGGGGGCGGTGGCCAACACCCTGAGCGCCGGCGACACCGCCCTGGTGGTGGACGGCGGTAAGTTCGGCGAGCGCTGGACCGAGCTCTGCAACGTCTACGGCGTCAAGGTGGACCGCATCGCGGTGCCCTGGGGCCGGGCGGTGGACCCCCAGGAGGTGGCCCGGCGCCTGGACGCCAACCCGGCCATCAAGGCGGTCTTCGTCCAGGCCAATGAGACCTCCACCGGGGTTCAGCACCCGGTGCAGGAACTGGCGGCCGTCACCCGGACCCGGCCCGGCACCATCCTGGTGGTGGACGCCATTTCCGCCCTGGGAGGCTACCCCCTGCCCATGGACGACTGGGGCATCGACGTCCTGGTGGCGGGCTCCCAGAAGGCCATGATGCTGCCGCCGGGGCTGGCCTTTGCGGCGCTGTCCCCCAAGGCCTGGGAGTTTGTCAAAAACTCGAAGCTGCCCAAGTACTACTTCGATTTCGCCAAGGCCCTCAAATCCCAGGACAAAAACCAGACGCCTTACACCTCGCCGGTTTCTTTAATCCTGGGTTTGCGGGAGGTCCTGGCCAAAGTCAAGAAGGCGGGCCTCAACCAGATTTTCGCCCACAACCGGCGCCTGTCCAGGGCCACTAAGGCCGCGGTCCAGGCCATGGGGCTCACGCTTTATTCCAAGGATTACCCTTCCGTGGTCCTCACCGCGGTGCAGGCCCCGGCCGGGGTGGACGGCCAGAAGGTGGTGGCCGAACTGCGGAAAAAGGGCATCTGGATTGCCGGCGGCCAGGCCGAAGCCAAAGGCAAGATCTTCCGTATCGCCCACATGGGCTTCATCGACACGGTGGATCTCCTGGGCACCATCGGCGGCCTGGAAATGGTGCTCACCCAGTTGGGATACCGGGTGGAGCCGGGCGTCGGACTGAAAGCCGCCCAGGAGGCCCTGAGCGAGGAGGCTCTTGTATGAAGGTCCTGATCAGCGACAATTTGCATGAAGCCGGGATTGCCGTCCTGGAGTCCCACCCCAACATCGAAGTGGTGAACCGCCCCGGACTGACGCCCGAGGAGCTGAAAGAGGCCATCAAGGACGCGGACGCCCTGGTTATCCGTAGCGCCACCAGAGTGACCGCGGACCTGATAGCCGCGGCCCCCCGTTTGAAGGTGGTGGGCCGGGCCGGCACCGGTCTGGACAACGTGGACATCCCCGCGGCCTCCAAGCGCGGCATTGTGGTGATGAACACCCCCGGCGGCAACACCATCACCACCGCGGAGCATGCCGTCTCCCTGATGGTGGCCCTGGCCCGCAATATCCCCCAGGCGGCTCAATCCATGCGGGAAGGGAAATGGGAAAAGAAAAAGTTCCAGGGCACCGAGCTCTTTAACAAGACCCTGGGGGTCATCGGCTTAGGAAGGATCGGCTCCGTGGTGGCCGAACGGGGCGTGGGCTTGAGGATGCGGGTTCTGGGCTACGACCCCTTCATCACCAAGGAAGTGGCCGCCAACCTGGGGGTGGAACTGGTCTCCCTGGACGAGCTTCTGGCCCGCTCCGACTTCATCACCATCCATACCCCCAAGACCAAGGACACCGCCAGGCTCCTGAACCGGGAAGCCATCCGCAAGATGAAACCCGGGGTGCGCATCATCAACTGCGCCCGGGGCGGCCTCATCGACGAAAAGGCGCTGCTGGAGGCGCTGAAGGACGGCAAGGTGGCCGGCGCCGCCCTGGACGTATTCGAGTCCGAGCCGCCGGCGCCGGAATGGCCCCTGCGGCAATTGGAAAACGTCATCTGCACCCCGCACCTGGGCGCCTCCACCGAGGAGGCCCAGGCCAACGTGGCGGTGGCCGTCTGCGAGCAGATCCTGGAACTCCTCATCTACGGCACCATCAAGAACGCGGTGAACGCCCCCTCGGTGAGCCAGGAGGCCATGGCCCAGCTGAAGCCTTATCTCACCCTGGCCGAGGCTTTGGGGAGCTTCCAGGCCCAGATGGCCGAAGGCGCCATCAGCGCGGTGGCCATCGCCTACATCGGGGAAGTCGCCAAGCTGGACACCAAGCCCCTGACCCACTCCGTCCTCAAGGGGCTGCTCTTCCCGGTGGTGGGGGATGAAGTGAATTACGTCAACGCTCCCTCCATGGCCGCTTCCCGGGGCATCCACATCAGCGAGGAGAAGGTGGCTTCCGCCGAGGACTTCTCCACCATGATCCGCCTGACGGTCCGGGCCAACAACGAAGAAAACGTGGCGGCCGGCACCATCTTCGGGAAATATGAACCGCGCCTGGTGCGGATCAACAAGTTCCGCCTGGAGGCCGTCCCCGAGGGCCACATGCTGTTCATTTACAACACCGACCGCCCCGGGGTCATCGGCGCCATCGGCACCACCATCGGCAAGCACAGCATTAACATTGCCCGCATGACCGTGGGGCAGGAGAAAGAACGGGGCCAGAACATCATTTTGCTCACCACCGACACCCCGGTGACCCCGGAATGCTTGAAGGACGTGCGGGCCCTGGAGCACGTGGCCCATGCCATCCAGCTGGAGCTGTAGCCCACCGCCGAGGTAACCATGGAAGATTCTGAGGACAAAGGCTATACTGTCAAGGACCGGCGTTATCTCCATATGAGCGAGGAAGAGAAAGCCGGACTCCAGGAAGAGGCGGCGGCCCAGGAAGAGGGCCGGGCCCCGGCGGCCTCGGGTGAGCCCCAGCCGGAGGCCGCCGAGGCCGCCGGGACCGAGCCGCAGGTCCCCCTGGCGGAGCTCACTTTCGGCTCTTTTCTGGTTTCCTTGAGTTCCTCGGCTTTCATCTGCCTGGGACAGATCCCGGACCCCCATACCGGCAAGCAGGAAAAAAACCTGCCCATGGCCAAGCAGACCATTGATCTCTTGGGGCTGCTGCGGGAAAAAACCCGGAACAACCTGACCCCCGACGAAGAGAACCTCTTTGACCACCTCCTTTATGACTTGAGGATGGCCTACATCAAGGAGGTGGGTTAGACCTCGGCACCCCGGCCGGGTCGCCCTGACCCGGGGCAATCCGGCGGAATAGGGCTAACATATCTAACCTGCATGCCTTCCCCGGGTACGACTGCGTGAAAAATTCACCAGGTGCCTTCTTCGACCGGAAAACCATTGCCATCCTCGGTTTGTTGGCTTTGCTGGCAATTTTTTTCCATCTCATTATTTTCATTATCTTTATTATCTCCCTGATTGCCTTAACCGTCGTCTTATATAAGTATTCTGGCAGATATAATGAAAGATTAAAGTCGGTTCTAAGAAATGGCGCCACGGTTGTTATTGCACTTTTTGTCATACTCTGCGTTCTTGAAGGGTATTTGCGCTTAATCCAGCCGCAATTTTTAAGAATAGATCACAGCATCATGGGAGATTTTTCGGATTACACCGACCGGGGATACCTGGACCGGAAGGTCTTCCACAAGCCGGCGGGGACTTTCAGGATATTGGGACTGGGGGATTCCTTTGCGGTTAACCTCACCGGGGCGGGCCAGAACTACCATGATTATTTGCGCCGGAAGTTCCTGGAGAACGGCCCCAGGAACCTGGACATCGTTAATGCGGGGATGGAATGTACGGGGCCGGGGTACTATTGGCATATGTTGGCCAAGTATGGACCTCTATTCCAGCCCGACCTGGTTATCGTCGGGTTTTTCGTGGGCAATGATTTCTCGGAAATGGAGTTTAAGTACAGGTTCAGAGGGGACTATTTTATTAAAGAGCGGGTTGATCCGTTCCAGAGATTTTTGCAGGTCCTTAACTTTAAATGGTGGTGGTTTTCTCAACTAGCCCAAAGAAATATGGTCTTATTCTTAGATAGAAGAAATAAAAAAGAGGAAGCGGAGAAAAAAGTGGTTCCCCAGGAAGCGGATTTCTCAGAAACCCGCTTTCTTCAGATAGAAAAGGAAGCGATCTGGATAGCAGAGAAAAAGAATAAACAAAGGCTTACTGCTTTATTCCATAAAAAGGCCAAAGTTTTGGATAATATTAAAGAATGGTGTCGGGGCAGGGATATAGAGTTATTGATAGTGATGTTTCCGGACCAATTTCAGGTTGATAACAGCCTGAGAACGAAATTAAAGGAGCAATATGGCATCAAGGCGGAGTCCCTGGATTTATCCTTCCCCAACAAATTATTATTTGATTATTGCCGGAAAAATGAGATACGATGCCTTGACCTGCTGGACGACTTCCAGAAAGAGGCCCGATCTAAACAGCTGTATAAAATTAACGACACCCATTGGAACTCAGAGGGCAACAGGCTGACCGCGGAGATTATTTTCAGTTATCTGCAGGAGCATCAGCTTATAAAAACGAAATAACTCCAGCTCATTTTTCGATACCGCTGCCATGGCAGAGAGCATCAGGGTGCTTTGTCCCGCTAAGGTCAATCTTTACCTCAGGGTGTTGGGCCGCCGGCCCGACGGTTACCACGAAGTAGTGACCGTGATGCAGCCCCTGAGCCTGGCCGATGAATTAACCGCGGCCGCCGGAGGCCGGGGTATCAGCCTGGAGTGCGATCACCCGGACCTGCCCCGGGGAGAGGCGAACCTGGTCTGGCAGGCGGCCCTGAAGTTCGGGGAAGCCGTGGGCCGGCCCATGGGGGTGCACTTCCGCCTGCGCAAGCGGATTCCCCTGGCCGCCGGCCTGGGGGGCGGCAGCAGCGACGCCGCCGGTGCCTTGCTGGCCCTGAACGCCCTGTCCGGTAAGCCCCTGTCGCAGGACCGCCTCCATGAGCTGGCCTGTCTCCTGGGGGCCGACGTTCCCTTTTTCCTGGGCCGGGGGCCCGCGGTGGGCCGGGGGATCGGCACCCGGCTCAGCCCCGTGCCCCTGCCCCCGTATTGTTATCTGCTGCTCAATCCGGGGCTGCCCCTGTCCACCCGCTGGGTTTATGAAAATTTGGACCTGGGGCAGTTGACGGCGGGCCCAGAACGTGATACCTGGAATGCGGAGCAGCCGGAACGGTGGGTGGTAAACGACCTGGCCACCGTCGCCTGCAAGCGGTTTCCGGAACTTAAGGATTTATTGGCGGGGCTCAAGCAGCTGGGGGCCAGGGCCCAGGGCCTGTCGGGCAGCGGCCCCACCATCTTCGGTCTTTTTCCTACCCTGGAGGCGGCCCGGGAAGCGGGCCGACACTTACGGCGGTCTTTTTCCGGGTGGTTGGCCGTGGCCCAGGGCCTCACCGGACAGGAAACTGACCTGACCTGGGAGAATCGGGTATGGATGATCTGAAAATCTTCACCGGCAATGCCAACCGCCCCCTGGCGGAAAAGATTTGCCGGCATCTGCAGATCTCCCTGGGGGACGCGGTGGTGGGACGGTTCTCCGACGGGGAGATTTCGGTGGAGTTCCGGGAAAACGTCCGGGGCCAGGACGTCTACGTCATCCAGCCCACCTGCATGCCCTGCAACGAAAACCTCATGGAACTCCTGATCATGATGGACGCCCTGAAAAGGGCCTCAGCCCGCTGCATCACCGCGGTGGTGACTTACTATGCCTACGCCCGGCAGGACCGGAAGACCGCGCCCCGCACCCCCATCTCCGCCAAGCTGCTGGCCGATCTCATCACCACCGCCGGGGCTCAGCGCCTCCTCACCATGGACCTGCATACCGGCCAAATCCAGGGGTTTTTCAACATCCCGGTGGACCACCTCTACGCCGCGCCGGTGACTTTAGAGTACATCCGGAAAAATTTCGTCTCCGACGTGGTGGTGGTCTCCCCCGACGCCGGCGGGGTGGAGCGGGCCCGGGCCTTCGCCAAGAGACTGAACACCTCCCTGGCCATCATCGACAAGCGCCGGGAAGCCACCGCCATCAAGGCCATGACCCTCATCGGCAACGTTTGGGGCAAGGAAGCCATCATCCTGGACGACATGGTCACCACCGGGGCCACCGTGACCATGGCCGCGGAGCTTTTGATGCGCCACGGGGCCCGCACCGTCCACGCCTGCGTCACCCATCCGGTCATGTCCCGCAACGCCGTGAGCAACATCCAGGGCTCCCTGGTCCAGACCCTGGCGGTGACCGACACCATCCCCTTGAGCCCCGAGGCCGCGGCCCTGGAGAAGATCCGGGTGTTGTCGGTGGCCCCCCTGCTGGGGGAGGCCATCCGCCGCATCCACAACCAGGATTCGGTCAGTTCCTTGTTTGTTTAGCCGTCAGCTGTCAGATTTCAGCGGTCAGCTATCCGGGCTCAGATTTGGCTCATTGCAAGGCTTCTTTTTAATAGGAAGCAAGTGTGACTAACTTTTTAAGAATTACTTAAGCCAACCGAAAACTCAAAACTCAAAACTCAAAACTCAAAACTGACCGTTGACCGCTGCTAGCTCATCCATATGCGTCTCATCGTAGGCCTTGGCAATCCGGGCCGGGAATACGCCTGGACCCGGCACAACCTGGGGTTCCAGGTGGTGAACTACCTCTCCGAACTCTGGCGCCTGCCCTTGGGGCGGAAAAGCCTGGAGTCGGTCTGGGGCCAGGGAAAGGTGGGCCGGGAGACCGTCATTCTGGCCCAACCCGCCACCTACATGAATCTCAGCGGCCAGGCCGTGTCCCTCCTGCTCAACTATTTCAAACTGCTTCCCGGGGACCTGGTGGTGATTCACGATGATCTGGATGTCCCCCGGTGGCGGGTCAAGCTGGTGCAGGGGGGCGGGCCCGGGGGCCACCGGGGGGTGCTCTCCATCATCAACGCCCTGGGCACCGAGGAGTTCATCCGGGTGAAGTTGGGCATCGGCCGGCCGGCCCCGGAGCTGCCGGCGGAGAACTACGTGCTGTCCCACTTCCCCGCGGCCGAAGCTGAAAACGTGGCGACCCTGGTGGAGCTGGCCGGCGAGGCGGTGGCCGCGCTCGTCGAATCGGGCCTGGCCGCGGCCCAAACCCGGTTTCACGGCTTGATAGAATAGGCGAAAAGGTTATCTTTGCGTCTTGGCGCCTTGGCGTGAGATATTTCTCGCCAAGACGCCAAGAAGCCAAGTTCTGTCGCCAAACTCAGCGGGTCATTAATTGCGCGTTCTCTTAATCTCCCCCAACCAGTTGCGCCTGGTGGTGCCGCCCCTGCCCCTGGGTCTGGCCTCCGTGGTGGCGGCCCTGGCGCCGGAGCACGACTTTGCGGTGGTGGACTTCATGTTCCTGGAGGACCCCCTGTCCGAACTGCGGCGCACCGTGGAGTCATTTAAGCCGGAAATCATCGGCATCTCGGTCAGGAACATCGACAACCAGGACAGCCGGGAACCCATCAGCTACTTTCCGGAAATCAAGGACCTGGTGGACCGGCTCCGGGAAATGACCCCGGCCGCCATTATCCTGGGGGGCGCCGGCTTCAGCATCATGCCCCGGGAGTTCATGGAGTATACGGCCGCGGACTTCGGCCTGGCCGGGGAGGGGGAGGAGGCCTTCCGGACCTTCCTGGCGGCCTGGCCGGCGGCGTCCTGGGAGCAGGTC